>NZ_CAKVZL010000034.1:6399-20421 GCF_934835595.1 Eubacterium sp. AF15-50 | reverse complement strand
GCTGACAAATCAACTTATTACATTAGTATTGACTGGAGTGTAAAAAATAGTGATTATGAATACTTTATGATATACCGTTCCATTACACCGGATGGTGAATATGATTATTATGATACTGTATATACTACTCATTTCACAGATTACAACCCTTATACCCAGGTTACATATTATTATAAAATAGTTACTGTTAAATACGATGATAATTATGAAGATGTGTACAGCGAACCGGCATTTGCTCATGCTACTATTCCCCTTAATACAACATACATTAAGTCGGTAAAGCCGGTTAAATCTCACGGATTGCAGATTACTTTCAGTATTTCTGATGATGCAGAGGGCTATGGTTTGTATCGAAGCGATGCTCCAAATGGCACCTACACTTTAATTAAAAGTATTAAAAATGACCACTATTATTTCTACGATTTTACAACAGTGCTTTCTTTTACTGACAAAAACCTGACTGTTGGCAAAACCTACTATTACAAGGTAAGACCTTATGTAACATATCTTGGCACAACCTATTATGGTTCATTTTCAGGCTATAAATATGGTCAGGCAACAATTGATGCCACCCGCATTACCAAAGCTGTTTCTAAGAAAAAGTCTACCAATACACTGACATGGAAAAAGCTTTCTGATGCAGACGGCTATATTGTATATTACTCAACTAAATATAATGGAAAGTACAAAAAGTTAAAAACCATTTCAAATAAAAACACTACAAGTCTCACCCATAAAAAATTAAAAAACGGTGTTGCATACTTCTATAAGGTCTATGGTTATAAAAAGCTTTCCGGAAAAAATCTTATTAGCGTTGAGCCTTCAATTTATGAGAAATATTGTGATTATTTTACATATGCCAACGAATCCTACGAAAGTCGTATTCACAGACTGTTTGGGAACAGTAAAAATACATGGTATTCTACAGCTTCAAAAGCAGGTAAAAACATGAAGGAAGTAAAAATCAAGGTTTGGGATGTAAATTCAAAAGGCAAAAAGTTTACCCGTACATTCTACGTCAGAGTTCATAAAAACCTCGCTCCATCTGTTAAGCAGATGTTTAAGGAAATCTACAAATCCAAAGAAAGATTTCCTATTCATGACATAGGTTGCTATAACTGGCGTGGAAAGGGTTCTGCATCAGAACACTGCATTGGAACTGCTTTTGATATTAATTCAAATGAAAACTATATGATAGACAACGGACAGGTTTTAGCCGGTTCCTTCTGGAAGCCTAAAAAAAGCAGATACTCCATACCTTTAAAATGTAAGTTAGTTTCTATCCTTAATAAATACGGATTCAGCCGTGGTTTCTGGGGTAACCGTAAAGATTATATGCACTTTTCATACCTGGGAACGTGATATTTATCTTAGAAGAATTTCAGGCAGTTGGATTATGAATTTTTCATTTTCCAACTGCCTATTTTTTCATTTTGCTTGCCAATAAAACTTATCTCTATTTTACGATTACATTATTCCAATTATAGCAAAAATGGTTTGAAGCTTTTTAAGGCTCCAAACCATTTTCTTTATTATTTCATTATTTACTGTTTTACCAGTTGCAGTTTGTCTTTGTAACTGTACAATCAGGACATCCGCTTAATCCATACATTGACTGAACTCCCGGATTGTTTACGTTAACATTGTCAAAGTTGAATGAACCTACAACAGATCCCTGTCCCTGCTCTGCACGAATGTTAAACTTAATACCGTATCTTCCCGGATTATTAATTGTAATATCCTTGAAGTTTACATTGCTCATTGTATGAAGAGCACTTCCTGAGTACATTGTCTGAATCATAATACCGAAGTATGTAGGATCATTAATATCAATGTTGCTCATTGTGATGTTCTTAAGTTCCTTATCACCTGAGTATACCCATATAGCACCGAAGTTCTGATAATCATTAATATGGTCATCTGAACCAACGCTTGTCCAGTAATCTCCACCACATCTGTCCATTGTGATTCCATCAACATATGTCATCTTGCTTCCAAATCCATATGCCTGGTATCCAAATGAATAGCTGTTAATTGTAAGACCAGGGTATGTAAGTGTATCTGCTGCATAGAGGTTCTTGAATGTGTTGTCTTCACCACCATAAATAGCAAACGCTGCTGCTCTTCTTACACAAACTGCTGTCAGGTTAGAGTAAGCATTTCCTGTGTTAATGCTTCCGCCTGCATCAGCTGCACTAAATAATGCGAATGAGTCATCACCTGTACCTCTTGCGTAACAGTTACTAATTACGTTGTAGTTTGAACCGTTTGTCATGTTAATACCATCGGCTAATGTGTTCTTCATACGGCAATTTGTGAATGTGTTGTATGAAGCATTCTGTCCCCAATATAAACATGTAAAATGTTCAATCCAAACATTATCAACTGTAATATGATTTACTCCTGCTGCTGTATTAATGAACTTACCTTCCGGTCCGTCACTTCTGTTTCTTCTCTTACTCCAAGCAGATAATTCACGAATCTTTGTTCCGTCTGTTCCACTCTGGATTGAAAAACCTGCACTACCATTTGATCCTGCAGGAACGAGTTTTGTATACCACATTCCGGCACCTACAATATCAAGTGCTTTTCCGTATAATGTAATCTGACCTGTCATTGTCCATTCACCTGCCGGGATATAAACACCTGTATACGTGCTGCTCATACGTGCTGCGTTTACAGCTGCTTCTAATGTCTGATAATTTGAAGCATCTAAGTACTTGCTTGGATCCGGATTTTCTAATGGTGCTGCAACCTTTTCAAATTCTACCATATCGCAGTATACCCACTCAACATCATCAGAATCTTTCTGAATCTTAAGTTTAGTTCCTGCTGGATATGTCTTGTCTAAAAGAAGCTGTCCATCATCATATAACCAATATGCTGTATCTCCACTGTCACTGTATCCTAACTGACCAAGTGATGAAGGTGAACCCATATGATATGAATAATCTGTTGTAAGATTAATTTTACCAATCTTTTTATTGTCAGCGTATACACTTACTGTTCCGTTTGTTCCCTTTGGAATAGAAGCACGAAGAACAATTGCATTTGTTGCTGATGGAAGTGTAAACTCAACATATTCTCCATTTGAATCAAGTAATACTGCTGAACGTCCTGAAGCTTCACCGGCATAATCTGCAAGTTTTCTGTTTGGTGCAAGTCTTGTACCTGTTGTCTTGTTGCTTAAAGCTTCTGCTTCAACTGTAACAAACGGCATGTTTGCTCCACGTCCTACATACAATGAAGAAGAAACCGTATTGTTTTTCTGCTTAACATCAAGCTCTCCGCTATCAGCTGTTACAGAAGTTTCAATTGTATATTTACCATTAGCTGCTGTCCATTTTCCTAAATCTGTTGTAATGCTTTCGCCTACATTAATCTTTCCTGAAACAACACTTGATAATGTCTTAACAACGCTTCCGTTTTCATCTTTAATCTTAACTGTAACTGTTCTGCTTGAATCAGCTGTGTTCTGATTTCCCTTGTTAGATACAGTTACCGTAAAGTCAACTTCATCACCAATACCAGGGTTTGAAGGTGACCATGAAGCTATAGGAACAATATCTACGCTCTCTACTTCCTTAACAGTTATCTTACCTGACATTGCAAGTGAGTTATTGTCTTCTCTCTTTTCAATAACCTGATTATCTTCATCAACAACTGCTGATATAGCATATTCACCTGCATCAAGGTTTCCTGCATTAAATCTGATTGTTGTGCTTTCTCCTGCCGCTAAAGCCTTAACATCTGATGTACCAATCTTCTTGTCATCCTGATAGAATGTAATAGTTGAAGCCTTTGAGCTTAATGTTCCCCTGTTCTTAACTACAGCCGAAAGAATAAGGTCTTCATTCTCATAAAGAGATGTTTTATTGGCTGTTAATCCTGTAATAACAAAGTCAGGGTTATCAGCCGGAATACCGTATACTTCTACTTCAGCTGCCTGTCCACCGCCTGCACCTGTATTAGATACAAACTTAAGCTGAACATCTGATGCCTTTCCTGTTACAGGAATTTTAATCTGATTTCCTGATGCAGGATCAAAC
The DNA here is from genome assembly GCF_934835595.1 of Eubacterium sp. AF15-50. Lineage (NCBI taxonomy): Bacteria > Bacillati > Bacillota > Clostridia > Eubacteriales > Eubacteriaceae > Eubacterium > Eubacterium sp. AF15-50. Next base: position 16,372 of record NZ_CAKVZL010000034.1, on the reverse strand, counting down.
TTATAATCTGCTGCTGCAACTAATGTTGTATATTCTGTAGCATACTGTGTATGACCTAACACTTCAATTCTCTGTGTTCTTGCGCCCCATGCACTGCTTGGATTTAACTTAACAACAATATATGAAAGTGTTGCATCAGCACCTAAATCAACTGATAATGTCTGATTAGCGCCTGAACCTTCCCAATATGTATCTGTATTTCCATCAAATGCATTAGCTGCAACGAATGTATGAACTGTAGATGATGCTGTTCCTGTCTTTCCCTTAGAAAGATTTGTAATTTCATCAGGATCATCCGGATCAGGATTTACAGGTGTTTCTGATGAAGGTTCCTCTGTTGGCTTTTCAGTAGGTGCTACTGTAGGAGCTTCTGTTGGCTTCTCTGTAGGTGCTACTGTAGGCTTAGGAGTTGAACTTTCTGCCGGAACAATTGCATGGTTCCAATCATAGCTGACTTCCTTATATGAGCTGTTTGTAACAGACAAAATGCTGTCATATAAATAACTATGTCCCTGAGCATTACTCATCATAATGTTCTTGTAAAGATAATCTGCAAGTTTGTAAATTGTAAGAGACTTTGCATTACTATATATGTAAGAACCATCTTTAAGCTGTGCATATGCTCTTATATAAATTTTTGCATTATAAAATGCTGCTGATACACCATCTCCAAACTTCATTGTCATTACATAACTCTGGTCTGAAGAATCTTTACTATAATTGATATCACTTTTTCCGGTAATGCTGGCACTACTATTAATAATGTTGCCACCTACATTACCAATTACCAAATCAGTATCAGCATTGCTTACACTATCGCCAATACCATAAATAAGCCCAACCTTAGCTGAACCATCGCTGTTTACAGCTACTTGTGATTTTGAATCACTTAATGTGTAAATAGTTCTGTAACCTTCAACTATAGAACTAATCTGGTATCCGTTAATGCTGATTGAAGCATTATCATCTGCTGCCTTAGCTATGCTGGGATAACCTGCCATAGGCTGAACAATAGTTACTGCCGTTAACACTATTGCTAATGCCCGTCTTAAAATTTTTCTCATTAATAACCCTCTCTTTCATTTTTTATAACCAAATTCCTCCCAATTAAGGATCTGTGTTCAATATTATAACATTTAACGTTAAACCTTTCCACATTTTTTGTTATTATAAACATAATAAAAAGGGGGTTATGCATATTTTTGTGAAATATGCACGTTTTTAATTCTTTTAATTGTTTATTTTTTTAGTCATTATTTTGTAATCGTTTTTGTTCAGTAGAACAAATCCCTTTATTTATTCAATTTTAATCAAACTAAATAAAAAGCCTATATGGGTTTCCACCTGTAGTGTAACTGCCAATATAAGCTTTTATATAAATTCATTCTGTTATTATACCATCAATTTCATCAAGGCTATGTATTTCACGCCAGATGCTTACTCCAAGAGTATTCTTCTGACTTTTCGGGTTATACCAGATATTTTTAATTCCGGCATTTTCTCCACCTAACATATCCGATGTAAGGCTGTCTCCTACTATTACTGTCTCCTCTTTCTTTATACCGGGCATTTCCTTAAAACACAGTTCAAAGAATCGTGCATCAGGCTTATTAACTCCTAACTTTTCCGAAATAAAAATCTTCTTAAAATACGTTGCTAACTTTGCCTTTTCTATACGGCTGTCCTGAACTACAGCTGTTCCGTTGGATACAATGTACAAATTATACTTTTTGCAAAGCTCTTTCACCGTCTCTAATGCCCCATCTATAAAGAAACTTTGACTTCCCAGACATTTCTTGTATATTTCATTTGCCTTTTCGCCTGAATATGAAACTCCAAGTTCATTAAAAAGCATATTGAATCTGCCTATCAAAACCTCCTGACGGGTTATTTCCTTACGTTCAAGCCTCTTCCAATGTAAGTCATTTATAGCGCTGTATCTTTTAACATTTTCGGAAGTGGGCTCAATGCCAATTTTCTTAAATGTTTCCGCTATTGCCACATTTTCACATTTAGTAAAATCCAGAATAGTTTCATCTAAATCCATTAAAATATTTCTTATCATTATCTGATTTTCTCTGTAAGTCCGACTTTCTTTTGAACTTTTCTTAATGTTTTATTTGCAAAATAAGCTGCCTTCTCATCATTTTCCTTGATTACGGATTCGAGATATTTCTTCTCTTTCTGTAATTCATAGAATCTGTCCTGTAATGGTTTTAATCTGCTAACAACAGTTTCACCTACTGCTAATTTGAAATCACCATATCCCTTTCCTTCAAATTCCTTTTCGACTTCTTCTATTGTCTTGTTGGTTATGCAGGAATAAATATTAATAAGATTCTGTATTCCCGGCTTGTCATCTGAATAACGGATATCCATATCAGAATCAGTAACTGCTCTCTTAAATTTACGGATAATTGTATCAGGGTCGTCCATAAGCAAAATGCTGGCATTTGGATTTTCATCTGATTTTGACATTTTCTTTGTCGGATCCTGAAGGCTCATAATCTTAGCTGTTGACTTTCCAATATAAGCTTCCGGAATGGTAAACACATCACCGTAGATTCCGTTAAATCTGTTAGCAATATCTCTTGTAATCTCTAAGTGCTGTTTCTGGTCAACACCTACCGGAACAACATCTGCCTGATATAACAATATATCTGCTGCCATAAGTGACGGATATGTAAATAAACCCGCATTAATGTTATCTGCATGCTTAGCTGCCTTATCCTTAAACTGAGTCATTCGGTTTAATTCACCCATGTATGTGAAACAGTTAAGAATCCATGCAAGTTCTGCATGAGCTGAAACATGGGACTGAAAATAAATGCAGTTCTTTTCAGGATCAAGACCTGCGGCAACATATAATGTATATAAGTCCTTAGCTCTCTTTCTAAGTTCAGCCGGATTCTGCCTAACTGTTAAAGAATGTAAATCTGCTATGGCATAAAAACATTCATATTCATCTGCTAATTTAATCCAGTTATCCAACGCTCCAAGGTAATTTCCTAATGTAAGTGTACCTGTTGACTGCATGGCACTGTATAATACTTTCTTATCTCCTATCATTTTATCTCTCCTCTAACTTGTCTTTTTCTTTATAATAATATCACTAATTTAACAAAGTTTCATTATATCTTTTAAAATTATATTTTATAACTTAACTGCCCAACGCATTTTGGTGGACTTTGCTCTGGGATTCATATTACATTCCTCTCTTGAAGGTCTTATAACTTCATTTGCCACATCACTGTAAATTCCCGCTTTCTTTAACGCTTTAAAGGACTTCTTTACCAATCTGTCCTCCCCTGAATGGAATGTTAGTATGGCAACTCTTCCTCCGGGATTTAATGCATCAGGCAATTTTCCCAAAAAGTCATATAACACTTCAAATTCACTATTTACATCAATTCTAAGTGCCTGGAATGTTCTGGCACAACACTTCTTTATTTCGTCCTTACTTTCCTTTGCCGGCAAGAACTGAAGAGCTTTTTCTATTATCTCTCTTAACTGGGTTGTTGTTTCAATTTTTTCCCGTCTCCGACTATCAATAACCGCCTTAGCCACCTCATACGCATATGGTTCATCAGAGTTTTCAATAAGCATCCCTTCTAACTCATCTAGCGAGATATCTGCAATACGCTGTGCCGCTGAAATTCCCTTTGTGGGATTTAACCTTAAATCAAGAGGGCCTTCATGCTTGTATGAAAATCCACGCTCCGGATTGTCTATTTGCATGGATGACACTCCCAAATCCGCTAAAATAAAATCAAAAGGACCGTGTTCCTTTGCCACCTGGTCTATATTTTTAAAATTAGTATTTATCGCAGTAAATATTTTCTCATCAAAACCTTTTTGTTCCAGTCTTTTCTTTGTTTTTTTTATTTCAATAGGGTCAATGTCAAGGCCATATATATGACCTTCACCTTCAAGACATTTTAGCATTTCCGTTGTATGCCCTCCGTATCCTAAAGTTGCATCCAATCCTTTCTGTCCCGGCCTGATTTGTAAAAAATCTATTATTTCCTTTACACAAATAGAAATATGCATACCCGCCGGTGTACTTCCCTTACTGATTACCTTTTCAATGGTATCTTTATATTTTTCAGGATTTAATTCCTTATATTTTTCTTCAAATTTTCTAGGATGAGTTCCCTTATAACGAACCCTTCTTTTATGAACTTTTGTTTCTTCATTATTAATATTGTTGTTCTGCATTTTTCTCTCCTGCATTTTTGTCGGCTCTTTTATATTAACACATTTATTTATTATGTCACTGATTTTTTGCAAATTATTTGCTATATTGTAAACAAGTTGACCGTAAAGGCTTAATTAATATATAATTATTTAGACAATTAAAGTATTGTTTTGTCAAAATATTTTTGAATTATATAAGGAGATTTTTCATGGATAAAATTACAAGTTTTACAATAGACCACTTGAAACTTCTTCCGGGGCTTTATGTGTCCCGAAAGGATATTGCCGGAGACTGTGTTATAACTACTTTTGACATTAGAATGACACGACCTAATTATGAACCGGTTTTAAACACTGCGGAAGTTCACACCATTGAACATTTAGGTGCTACTTTTTTAAGAAATCATCCTGATTACAGGGATAAGGTGCTTTACTTTGGGCCTATGGGATGTAGAACAGGGTTTTATATGGTTTTAGCCGGAGATTACACATCTAAGGATATTCTTCCTTTAGTAAAGGAAATGTACTTATTTATGAAAGACTTTGAAGGTGACGTTCCCGGTGCCTGTGCAAAAGACTGCGGTAATTATCTGGATATGAATTTAAATATGGCAAAATATGTATGTAACAGATATTACAATGAAGTCCTTTGCAATATAACCGACGAACGGCTGGTGTATCCGGAATAATTATTGCAAAATATTATCAGATTACTATATGAGTCTGCTGTGTTGAAAGCTATAAACATCAATGCAGCAGACTTTTCCGTAATATAATCATCGATGCTATGTTTATAATAATAATATGTTATTTTTAATAAAAACATTATTATAATTATTGTTATATTCCTTCTTTTTTTATATATTCACCGTATTTTCAGTGTTTTAATTAGTAAATATATTTTTATTTTTGTGGATTTTTGTCAAAAAACCATGAATATTTATTATCTTTTTAGTATTCATCATTATGTATATATTGTTTCTGTTTTTGCACTAGTTTTAAGTGCAGTTTGTGCAAAATCAGATTTTGTCTACTAAAAATTTGTCTAATTTTTAATTTTTTTAGATACATCTTCTTCCATATTTTCACGAAATTGATTTTTCCATATTGTGTAATTTATTTTTCAATATATAATTACTCTCTGGCACGATACCTAAAAATCAAATCGTTCCAGGAAAGGATTTAGAAAATGAGAAAAAAATTTAAGAAAGTAATGGCTTCGCTGTTGGCATTAACCCTTGCCATAACACCGATTGCCATTCCAAAAGAAGTTAAGGCTGAAAGTAATATGCCGTCAGCCGTGGATTTAAGCACCAGCCCGTATTTTCCGGAAATTGAAAATCAGGGGCGGGTTGGCTGTTGTGTAGCTATGTCTGAGGTATATTATCAGTTTACTTATGAAATGAATAAGTCAATGAATGTTCCTTCCACAAGAGATAATGTATTTTCTCCATACGCTATATACAATATGTTTGATACATATAATGGTATAGAAGGAATTGATGATTCTGAATGTTATGAAGTCCTACAAACATATGGGGTTCCATTATGGAAAGACACCAACTATGATTTTTCTACTGATAACTGTTATGCAGATAACGATGTATGGTCAAATCGTACTAACTATAGGGTTTCAAGTTATTCCTATGAAACAAATGCATCTTTTTTTAACTGTGCTGGTGCTGATGCTAAAATAAAAGAAATCAAAAAATTATTGACAAATGGAAAAATAGTGTCCTTTAGTTCTTATGCACGTAGTTGGAATTTAGGAACAATCACAGACAGCTCTAATGGTTCTTCAAATAAAGCATTAACCGGAGACCGCATTGTTTATGGTTTAGATGGACAACAAGGTCCACACCGTGTTACCTTTGTAGGTTATGACGACAACATTTGGTTTGATTCAAACTATAACGGCAAAGTTGACGATGGTGAAATGGGGGCTTTCAAATTTGCAAACTCATGGGGCAAAAGCTGGGCTAACGATGGTTATTGTTGGATGACTTATGACTCCATAAGAAAGGATTTTAATATGGTTGACAATATTAGCACCATTAATGTAGCACCTTATAATAGCGATTCTGATATTAAATTAGAAGTTGATGTGGATTCAGCCTGTCTTCATGATTCATTTTTAGAGCTTACTGCATATTCAAAGTATACAGAACAGAAATTTAAAGTTGATTTAGTTCCTTTTTATACATATAGTCAATCTGATCTGCGTAAATCTAAATCTCAGAAATTTTATTGTCGTGGTTTTATTACAGGTGAATCTAACGGAACCTTATCATATGATTTAGGTGTACTTATTCCGGAAATTAACCATAGCAATTTTAATGATTTTTATTATGAATTAACTGTAGTTGATTCCGGCAACGAGGAAGGATATACCTCTCTTAATAATGCTTACATTTATGATTATAACGAAAATAGAATGGTAGGAAATTTTCAGTGCACTAAAGAAGAACTATCTAATAATTCACAAGCTTTACCATTCATAAATTATTTATGTGATGGATATGACTTTAAAGTAACTGATTTAAAATACACAAATCACACAATTACTTCTGATGATAAAAATATTATCAGCACAGGTGATATTCTCAGTCTAACATCAACAGTGCAAAACGTAGGTTGTAGAAAAGCACCGGATAATACCAAATTAGGTGTTCTTTACACCATCACTGATGAAAATGGCAATAACGTTAATATTCCTAATGTATGGAGCGATAGTTATGTAAATAAATCAGGACTTGATGCACATAAAAGTGTTGAATTGACATCTAACGGTGGTGCAAACAATGGTAACGGAACATTTTCATTCTCTGAACCGGGAACATATAAAATTACTGCATGGGTAAATGACACAAATGATTTTCCTGATGAATTAGGTGGAAGATTCTCTTCAAACAATAAGTTTACAATCACTGTAACAGTTATTCCTAATACTCCTTTTGAAGTAGAATCATGGGATATATCAAATGCAAATCCTGCTGTAGGTGAACCTGTAACCATTACTGCCAATTTAAAGGAATCATCCGATTGTGAAATCAGTATATCTGCCGTTACAGCAGGTTATTATCAATATAAATCTTACGATTTTGCAGACGGAAATACTGCAACTATGACCTTTGATGATCCTGGAATATATTATCTCACGGCAAGAGTAAGAAGTAAAATCACCAAAATAGCTTTTTCTTACGCTTTAAGAATTAATGTCCAAGAAGCTCAGGAAACCACAATGGTAGAAGAAACCACAACGGTTCCTGAAACTACTACTGTTGAGGAAACTACTACTGTTGAGGAAACTACTACTGTTGAGGAAACAAAGCCTTTAACAGTTGGTAAGCTAACCAGTGACACACTGACAAATACGAATAATAAAGTTAAGATGAACGATACTATTAATTTTAAGGTTAATGATGTCAATAAATCTAATGTTGCCACAAAAATTATCACTTATAGTCCATGGGATAAATACCGTACTCCATTGGATGAAACAGATTTTGTTTCCGGTACATCTGTAGACCTAAAGGTAACCCAAACAGGTCAGTTATGCGCTTATGCAATCGTTAAAGATTTGGATTCAGGCAAAACTACCGAAGTAAAATTCGACGATGTATTTAAATGCTATGAAACTGTTGGTGGATATGATTTCACTGTAAAACAGCTTACATGCGAAAATTATACAACAGGAAAAAATACCATATATTATTCTGATGGCACAATGAATAATTTTTACTCTAACGATATACACGTAGGAGATAAAATCAAATTTGGAGCAACTGTTTATAATGTAGGTGATGTAACATCTGACAGTGGTAAAAAGCTTGGTGTTCAGTTCCAAATCAACGGAAATACCTCTGATATTACATGGTGTGACAGTTTCTATAACCCTAATGGTCTTTTACCGATTTCTGGAAGCAATAACGGTGTTTATCTCCTTGCCTGCGGTGGTTCTGTCAATAAGGAGGGTTATGTAACATTTTCACAGCCGGGAACTTACAACATTACCGCATGGGTAAACGATACTAACGACTATGCTTCAGAATACGGAGGCTATCAGGCTGACAATAATAAGGTTACCTTCAAAGTTGTAGTTAAATAAAATATACGTTTTCTTAAAACGTACCTAAAGTAAAAGAGTGATTACATATTGCATGTAACCACTCTTTTTATTGGCCCGGAATGCGGTTATACCGCCTCCGGGAATTATTACTTAAACAGTCAAATCAACTTTACGTTTTTTGAAGGGGGGCTTCTGCAACGTAATTAATCAACTAATACAAATTTCCAAAGCTGATTTGCCTGCTGATAGTAATCATACTGTTGAACATTAGCACCACTTGCCGTTGACCATCCTGAAACGTCAAGACACTTGTTGCTGTTTTTGTTTATTATGCTTGAATATCCATCTCCAACTTCCGTCAGCCACCACTGCTGATTTGACTGACTGTTTCCACAATCCCACATCTGTACATTAGCACCATTATTCTTTGACCATGCATCAACATCAAGTGCCTTACCATTTATTACACTTGTAATGGTGTAACTATAGTCACTGTTTTGATGAATGTACCACTTTTGTGCATTTGTTCCGTTGCTGTCCCATTGCTGAACATTAGCTCCATTATTTGTATTAGAACCTGAAACATCCAAAACTTTTCCACTATGTTTATTTATAATAGTATATTTTGCTTTTTCCACTTTAATTGATGAAGTAATATCATTAAAATCACTTCCTATCCAGCTTGTATCATTAGTAATAACCTTTGTTCTTCCGCTAAAATTATCATCTGCATACAAAGTTACCTTGTATCCAAAAGGAACTTTCAAAGATGACAAATCATCGTTTTTAAATCCCTTTGCCTGTAATGATGCCAGATTATAACTGCCTTCACCTAAGGATGCCACTCTTCCTCCGTAATTAATATCCTGATATATGTATATATTCCCTGATGATGAATTTACATTGGATGTGTTTCCTGAGGAACCTCCTGAACTTCCACCTGACTTATGAGTATATGTGTAAGCTTCGGTATCCCTTGTGTATCCTGATGTATTGCAGTACGTAAACCAATATTTTACATTGTCGCCTGAATTTAATCCGTTAATAGTATATGTAGCCTTGCTTCCTGACTGAGTCATTCTTACATTCTGCTGTCCTCCGCCATTTACGGAATAATGAATGTCTGTCCACTTTGAATCATTTACATATGCTGTTGCTGAATTAGAACCTGCATAATTCATTCCCATACCATTTGATGGTGTGGAAGTTGAACCTGAATTTCCTGATGAATTTCCACCTGAAGATGTGTTATTTCCATCCACATTATTAGATGATGAACTTGAATATGAAGGATTATCCTGATATACACGAACATAATCCACTTTCATTTCCTGCGGAAATGCGTTATTGTCAATGGAAAATCCCGGCCAGTTTCCTCCTACTGCCACATTTAATAACAGATAAAACGGTTTGTGAAATTCATCAGTATCTCCCGCATTGTTTTCAATATACATCTCGTAAATTTTATTTCCGTCTACAAACATTCGTATATACTGATTATCCCATTGTAAACCGTATGTATGATACTGGGTCCTGTCAAAGTTTCCTGATGACTTGCCATATTCTGCATGTCCGTTACAATTCCAATGACATGTTCCATATGTTTTGCTTTCTGCGTTAATAGCCTCCATAATGTCTATCTCTCCACATGACGGCCACCCCACGCTTCCTATATTAGCTCCCAGCATCCAGAATGCCGGCCATATT
>NZ_CAKVZL010000034.1:0-6389 GCF_934835595.1 Eubacterium sp. AF15-50 | reverse complement strand
CCTGACTGGCAGGAAGTGCTATTCTTGCTTCAACATATCCGTATGTAAATGTAAATTTGCCATTGGTATTAAGTCTTGCAGATGTATAATTCATTCCGCCATAAGACTCTTTCTTGGCTCTGATATGCAATGCTCCCCCTGAAACATACGCATTGTCAGACCTGTTTGTATAATACTGCTGTTCATTGTTTCCCCATCCGCTAGAACCTGTTCCTATTTCATATCCCCATTTAGATGTATCAATAGATGCCCCGTTAAACTCATCGCTCCATACCATTTTAGATGACGTTGTAGGTGCTGCTGTTACATCTTTTGACATCTTAAGTGACGTAAATGTCATTGATGACACAATCATTGCCAGAGACAATACAGATGCTGCCGTTTTCTTTAACAACTGTTTTCTCATAAAAAAACTCCTTCCTTATATATTTTTAATTTTACGTTCCAATAAATCTACTTACAGTATAAAAAATTTAAATATATAAAAAAGGGGTTAATTTTATAAAAAAGTGGCTAGATTTTATTTTATTATGGTTAATTAATTATTTTTACATAAAAATCCATTTTTTAATCATTACCAATAACAATATGTGTAACGGATAAAATACATAAAAAACATATTTGCCCTTTCTACATCCTGCTTTTCCATTATACAAAGCTATCGGCAATATGCTTAATACTCCTGCCCATTGTATTCCATATCCAAACATTCCCATATTAAATACTACATTGGATGCAATTTTTCCTATGTGGTGTTTTCTGAAAACATAGAAGCATATGATTAAAAGAATTCCTGCGTAGGAATAAGATGTATTTAAAAAATATGCCGCCCCAAAACCCAGTGCCATAACTATCAATTCAGCTAAATAATTAAGTCGTAACACACCTACTTTGCTGACTAATTTTTCAGGGTATCTTATGGCAAAACCTGTTATTAAGTCAAGTGCCCATATAACCATAAATCCGAAAAACAAGGTGAACATAACATTTTGCTTTTCCAGATTAAAGAAGCTGCCATACATCATATCATATGGAACTTCTGATATCAGTGCAAATATTCCCAGCCTTGTAGCATAACTCATCCGGTTTTTAGTATGAAAATATCCCTCAACCAACACAAAACAGAATATAGGAAAACTTATTCTTCCCACAATTCTGAATGCCTCATACATGTTTCCATAATCTGTAAGTAAAATTACCGCAACGTGGTCAAAAATCATGGTCACCATTGCTATGATTTTCAATGTAAAGGTAGTAAGTCCCCACCTGTCAAGATTAAGGTATGCTCCAATACCCTTATTATCAAATTCCTTCAACTTATATCTCCCATTATTTATTCTCATCACCGGCAACTAACACGCTAATGCTTCTTCCCGGTGCCTCATACATTCTGTCAATATCACAGTCCTTTTTGTTTCCATCTGTGGAAAATTCAAGGTGCCATTTTTTCTTATTTCTGACAGACGGAACTCCAAACTCCTGATTTTCCCAATACATATTGTAAGCTATATATATATCCTGTTCTTCCCCTGCCTTGTCTAACAATGCGTATTTTCCGCAATACATAACTGAAAAATGTCTGTTAAAATGACTAAAGTCCGCATACCATGCCTTTGATCCATGATAAGACATATCCGGAAGACCGTAAGATTTATAATCCATTTGTCTTGTTTCCTGAGACAAATGAAGAACCTTATGCTTTTTCCTGAAAGCTATAATATTTTTTGTAAATTCCAGTATTTCCTTTGCCATGGCGTTGGTATTCCAGTTAGTCCATGATATTTCATTATCAAGACAATATGGATTGTTATTTCCCTTTTGGGAATTACACATTTCATCTCCTGCATACAGCATAGGGACTCCCTGACTTAAAAATACCAGACACAGGGCATTTTTTATCTGCCTTTTTCTCAAATCCATGATTTTCCGCTTTCTGGTATCACCTTCCGCGCCGCAATTCCAGCTGTAATTATACACTGCACCGTCCCTGTTATTTTCACCATTTGCCTCGTTATATTTTCTGTCATAAGAAACAGTATCGTACAATGTAAATGTATTATGGTTTGCCACATAATTTACCACTGCCACTCCCGGAGGATTAGCTTTTATCTTATATGCCATTGTGTTTAGCATATCCTCATCCCCCTTAATAAACCGCCTTGCGCAAACCATAAAGTCATCGTTAAAGTTGGCAATATTTCTGATTTCACTTTTTCTGCCATAAAAATCAGTATTATTTGAAAAACTATATGTGAAAATCTTAGTTGTACATAAAAGATTATCTGTTTCTACCATTCGCATAACTGCCTCTTCGCAGTTTGCATGTATTCCATCTATGTGATATTCCATAACCCAATAATGAAGACAGTCTAAAATAAGCTTAGGATTAGTTCCCTGAGGGAAGAAAAATTCCATGGAAATCTCTATTCCGTTTTTGTGAAGCTCCCTTACCAGATATTTAAACTCTTCCACCTCTCCTCCCGGAGTGTTAGTCCATGCAAAGGATGCCTTAGGTGCAAATGCATAACCGTCAGTATATCCCCAGTAATTAAGTACCGGCGACTCTATGGCAAACTGTCCCTTCATGGAAGTTGCGTTTTCTTTTTTTATTTCATTAAATTCATATGCCGGCATAAGCTCAATCATATTTATGCCTAACTCTTTTAAATATGGGATTTTCTCAACAATACCTAAATACGTTCCCTTGTGTTTTACCTTTGATGTGGCATGCTTTGTAAATCCTCTTACATGCATACGATATAAAATAGTTTCGTCAAAAGGAATATTCAAAGGTGCATCCTGCTGCCAGTCATAATCATCATTTATAATAATACCTTTTAGATTATCACACGCCTTCCCCCAATTCTTTTTTCCTGAAAGTGCCTTTGCATATTCATCAGTAACTATTTCTCCATCCACGGAAAAATTATAATAATATTTTGAATAATCAAGTCCAGACACACTCATGGCGTACACATTTCCTATGACCTGTGCGTTTTCAAAGGGAATACGTGCAACCTCCTCGTCTTTTCCTTTTTCATACAAAACTACCTGGCAATTGCTGCCATATTTAGCTGTAATTGCGAAATTCACCTCATCGCCTATTACCGTAACTCCCATAAGCAATGGATTTCCTCTGTATACTTTAATGTTTTCTAAAAGTTTATTATTCATGATGTCTCCCTTTCACGCCTTAAAACGAAATGATATGAAAATAATTATAACACATAAGTTATTAATTTCACTACCTATTTTATATGGGGATTAACGTTGCTTTAATGTAAAAAAACTGATATACTTTGATTTGCAATTAATTTAGTAAATAATATCAAATATATAAGCGAGGTTTTAAAATGATAAGTACAAGCAACATATCACTGCGTTTTGGCAAAAAGGCACTTTTTGAAGATGTTAATATTAAATTTGTGCCGGGACACTGTTACGGTCTTATCGGTGCCAACGGTGCCGGAAAGTCAACTTTTTTGAAAATTCTTACAGGTGAAATTGAGCCAACCAGTGGTGAAGTTATTATTACCCCGGGTGAGCGTCTTTCCTTCTTAAAGCAGGATCATTTCCAGTACGATGAATATACTGTTCTTGATACTGTTATTATGGGAAACCAGCGTCTTTATGACATTATGAAGGAAAAAGAAGCCATTTACATGAAGGAAGACTTTACTGACGAAGACGGTATCCGTGCTTCTGAGCTTGAAGGCGAGTTTGCTGAAATGAACGGCTGGGAAGCTGAGTCTGATGCAGCTACTCTTTTAAACGGACTTGGTGTTGACACTGAATACCATTACAGTCTTATGAAAGATTTAACCGGTTCACTAAAGGTTAAGGTTTTATTAGCTCAGGCTTTATTTGGAAATCCTGATATTTTGTTATTAGATGAGCCTACTAACCATTTGGATTTGGATGCCATTGCATGGCTTGAGGAATTTTTGATTAACTTTGATAATACTGTTATCGTAGTTTCTCATGACAGATATTTCCTTAACAAAGTATGTACTCAGATTGCAGACATTGACTACGCCAAGATTCAGTTATATGCCGGAAACTACGATTTCTGGTATGAATCAAGCCAGTTAATTGTTAAGCAGATGAAGGAAGCTAACAGAAAGAAAGAAGAAAAAATCAAGGAATTGCAGGAATTTATTCAGCGATTCAGTGCCAATGCTTCAAAGTCAAAACAGGCTACATCAAGAAAACGTGCATTGGAAAAAATTGAGTTGGATGAAATTAAACCTTCCAGCAGAAAATATCCATATATAGATTTCAGACCTGACAGGGAAATTGGAAATGAAGTTCTTACTGTGGAACATCTTTCAAAAACAATTGACGGTATTAAAGTATTAGATGACATTTCCTTTATAATCGGACGTGAAGACAAGGTTGCCTTTGTAGGTTCTAACGGTTTAGCCAAAACCACTCTATTCCGTATTCTTACAGGAGAGATTGAGCCTGACGAAGGAAGTTATAAATGGGGCATAACAACCAGCCAGTCCTACTTCCCTAAGGATAACACAAAGGATTTTGATTCAGATGATGTTATTGTTGACTGGCTTACACAGTATTCTGAAAACAAGGATGCCACATATGTCCGTGGATTCCTTGGAAGAATGTTATTTGCGGGAGATGACGGAATGAAGAAAGTCCGTGTTTTATCCGGTGGTGAAAAAGTCAGGGTAATGCTATCTAAGCTTATGATTAGCGGTGCTAATGTTTTAATTATTGACGAACCTACTGACCACCTTGACATGGAAAGTATCACTGCCCTTAACAACGGTTTAATTAAATTCCCGGGAGTTTTACTTTTCTCTTCAAGAGATCATCAGGTTGTTCAGACAACAGCAAACCGTATTATGGAAATTGTAAACGGCAAGTTAATTGATAAAATTACTACTTATGATGAATATCTTGAAAATGATGAAATGGCAAGAAAAAGAACTATTTACACAACAGAAGGAATGGACATTGATGATTAATGCCATTTAGGAGGCTTTATGAGACCAACTACCATAACTTACCCACCTAATGGTGTTAAACCCATAGGTGTAATGGAATTTGTGCATGGCATGTGTGAAACAAGGCAGCGCTATGCTGAAACAATGAAATATTTTAACAATAAAGGATTTATCTGTGCTATTTCCGACATCAGAGGCCACGGTGAAAATATTCTCACTAAAGAGGATTTAGGCTACTTTGGGGAGGAAGGATATAAAGGGCTTATTGATGATGTACATGAATTTACCATGTTTTTAAGAAGGGAATTTCCTCATTTGCCCCTTATTCTCATTGGTCACAGTATGGGTTCCCTTATTGTGCGTGCTTACTTGAAAAAGAACTCCCGTGAAGTTCAGGCAGTAGTTTTAAGCGGCTCTCCATCCTACAACAGATTTGTAGGGGTTGCTAAATATTTTACACGTTTTCTGGCTTTGTTTAGGGGTTGGCATTACAGAAGTCCCATGATTGAGAAACTGGTAAACGGTCCCTTTGAGAAGCCTTTTGAAAAAGAAGGAATTGTTAATTCATGGTTGTCCAGTGACAGATATGTTGTAGAGTTGTACAATAGTGATCCTATGTGTGGATACCCTTTCACGCTAAACGGTTATTATGCGTTGTTTAACTTAATGCAGACTGTTTACAGCAAAATGGGATGGACCAGCAAGAATCCTTCTCTTCCGGTTATGTTTGTATCTGGTAGTGAAGATCCCTGTAGAAAAAATGACTATTCTTTTAAGAAGGCAGTTACCCATTTTAAACGTTGCGGTTATCCTAACACTTACTACAAGCTGTATCAGGATATGAGGCATGAAGTTTTTAATGAAAAAGAAAAAGAACTGGTATATGAAGATATACTTAAGTTTTTAGAAATAAAGGCTGGAATAGAAGTAGAAGATGGAACCCTGTAGTCCCATCTTCTACTTTTTTTTTCACTTTTGCTGTCTCACCGTGTATGTTTTTATCCTACTCTCCCATAATAATTTTTCTCATATACTGCTTTTCTTTTTTTCCAATTATATAGCTGTTTATCATTGGAGTTTTAAAATCTATCAGTGGAATATTTCTCAGCTTACCTGATTCAATATATGATTTAGCCATATCCCAAGGCAAAAATGTATAATTTTCCTGTCCTAATAAAAAAGGAATGATTTTGGCACAGTCATCAATTTCCAAGGAAAACTGCTGATATTTTGGGAACAACCCTCTTATAAACTGACCTACATCCTGTAGTGCAAAGTTACACATAAGATATTTTTCATTAACTAATTCTTTCTGAGTTATTCCCTCTTTATATTTTTTATTATTATAATCCGTTACCAAAACCATGGTATCCTGTTTATACATTTCACAATAAAAGGCTGCCTTTTTAAGCGGTATATAGC
>NZ_CAKVZL010000033.1:1473-20421 GCF_934835595.1 Eubacterium sp. AF15-50 | reverse complement strand
AGTGAATACATCTGAGGGGAAGCCTTTTTGGATGATAAGTTATTTTATAAGTTTATAGTTTTGCCAAATCTTCCTGTGCTACAAGCTTGAAACCTTTGCTGCTAAGAAGGGATGAAACTTTTTCGTTTTCCTGTACACGGAAAATCATTAAAGCATCATCAGTATTTCTTGTTACAAAGGTGTAAGCGTAATCAATGCTAACCTTGGCATCTGCTAAAACATTAAGGACTGCAGCCATTTCTCCCGGCTTGTCAGCAATTCTAATGCCAATAACCTGTGTAAGGTTACAAATCCAATCATTATCCTTTAAAAGTGTTACTGTATCAAAAGGTTTATCAACTATAATACGAATAATACCATAGTCGCTGGAATCTGCAATTTCAAAGGCTCTGATATCTATGTTATTGTCTGCCAGAAAGTTTGTAAAATTTGCAAGATTTCCCGGTTTATTTTCTACGAAAACTGAAATCTGATTAATGTACATAAGTCTACCTCCTAAATTTTTCGTTTATCAATTATGCGGACAGCCTTACCTTCTGAACGGGTAATGGACTTTGGCTCCACAAGTTTAACCTTGGCATAAATTCCCAGCATGCTCTTAAGGGCTGAAACAATATCTTTTTCCTTCTTTTCAATGGAACTTACTGTATCTGAGAACATTTCCGGTGTCATTTCAACACGAACTTCCATGGTATCGCTGTTATTTACACGGTCAACAATAAGCTGGTAGTTAGCAGGCATACCCTGTTTAATAAGAACTTCTTCAACCTGTGAAGGATAAACATTAACACCCTTTATAATAAGCATGTCATCAGTTCTACCCATTAATCTGTGAATACGTGCATGAGTACGTCCGCAGGAACATTTTTCCCTTGTGATATATGTAATATCTTTTGTTCTGTATCTGATAAGAGGGAAAGCCTCTTTAGCAAAGCTTGTAAATACAAGCTCACCAATCTGTCCGTCAGGAACAGGTTCTAAGGTTTCAGGGTCAACGATTTCCGGAATAAAATAATCTTCACAAATATGCATGCCATTTTGTGCTTCACATTCAAAAGCAACTCCCGGTCCTTCAATTTCCGTAAGACCGTAAATATCATATGCTTTAATGCCAAGCTTGCTTTCAATATCGTGTCTCATTTCCTCAGACCATGCCTCAGCACCGAAAATGCCGGCTTTTAACTTAACCTGATCCTTGAGTCCCCGTTCTTCAATGGATTCTGCCAAATATGAAGCATAACTAGGAGTACAGCAAAGAATAGTAGAACCAAAGTCAGTCATAAACTGAAGCTGTCTGTCGGTATTACCTGATGACATAGGAAGTGTAAGACATCCTACCTTCTGGGAACCACCATTTAAACCAAAACCACCGGTGAAAAGTCCGTATCCGTATGCAATATGGCATACATCTTCGTCAGTTCCACCAGCGGCAACAATGGCACGGGCACATCCGTCATACCACATATCAATATCTTTTTTGGTATAAAAGTCAACAACACGTCTTCCGGTTGTTCCTGATGTGGAATGGATTCTGATACAGTCCTTAAGTGGAACTGCCAGTAAACCATATGGATAAGCATCTCTTAAATCATCCTTTGTAATAAAAGGCAGCTTCGGTAAATCTGCTGTGCTTTTAATATCGTCAGGTGTAACTCCTGCCTTGTCCATCAAGTCTCTGTAGTAAGGTACATTTTCATAAACACGTTTTACTACAGATACAAGTCCTTCATTTTGCCACTGCTCGATTTCCTCGCGGGAAGCAGTCTCAATATCTTCTTGAAAATATTTTCCCATTTTTGTAAATCCTTTCTCTCGGTCGTAAATATTTATAATATGATTTTACAATATTTAGGGTACTTGCGCAATAAACTTTTTTTAATATAAAAACGTTACAAAAACTCCTGAAAGATAGATTTCTTTTAGTAAAAAGCAACATTTTATGGTGCTTGAAATGGGCGTTTGAGCACTATAATAAAAATGTTTTTCTGCCCATAAAATCTAGTAATTCGTGGAGCTATATGGTATAGTGCAATTAAAGAAATTTGGAAGAAAATCACGTAACAAAATGTGTTTGAATAAAATTAGAATTTGGAGGCAACTAACATATGGAAAAAAGTTTAAAAGGTGTTCCGGTTGAAGGGTTCACGAAAAAGAGCCGTCAGGCGGCAGCAGAAGGAATTGTACTTCTAAAAAATGAAGACAACATTCTTCCATTTACTAAAGAAGATAAAATATCAGTATTTGGACGTCCACAGCTGGATTACTATAGAAGTGGTACAGGTTCAGGTGGAGCTGTAAATGTTGAGTATGCTACAAATATAATTGATGGATTTAAAAGCAGTAATTTATCTATAAACGAAGAACTGGTTACAGATTATGTAAACTGGATTAAAGACCATCCATTTGATAATGGCGGTGGCGGATGGGCTTGTGAGCCATGGTTCCAGAAGGATATGGACATAAGCGTT
The DNA here is from genome assembly GCF_934835595.1 of Eubacterium sp. AF15-50. NCBI lineage: Bacteria > Bacillati > Bacillota > Clostridia > Eubacteriales > Eubacteriaceae > Eubacterium > Eubacterium sp. AF15-50. Next base: position 17,953 of record NZ_CAKVZL010000033.1, on the reverse strand, counting down.
GAATATGCCAAAAAACAGGCTGAGGCAACTAACAAGGCAGTTTATATTATTGGACGTACAGCCGGTGAAGACAAGGATAACTATAACGGAGCGGGAAGTTATCTACTTACAGATGAAGAGAAAGAGAATTTAAAGAATATTACAGAAGCATTTGATGATGTGTGTGTTATTTTAAACGTATCAAACATTGTTGATGTAAAGTGGATTAATAATGAGGAGTTTAAGGGTCACATTAAGGCGGCACTTTTTGTATGGCAAGGCGGAATGGAAGGCGGTGACGCTGTTGTAGATGTATTGTCAGGAAAGGAAACTCCTAGCGGAAAGATGCCGGATACAGTGGCATTTAATTTGGAAGATTATCCATCTTTTGAAAATTTCGGAAACCAGTTTACTAATCTTTATAAAGAAGATATTTATGTTGGTTACAGATATTTTGAAACATTTGCACCGGACAAAGTTGTATATGAGTTTGGATATGGATTGTCTTATACAACTTTTAATATTGAAACATTGTCAGCAAAAGCAGATAATGGAAAAATCAGTCTTGAAATCAAGGTGACAAATACAGGTGACAGGTATTCGGGAAAGGAAGTAGTTCAGGTATATTGTAAGGCACCACAGGGCAAGCTGGGAAAACCGGCAAAGGTTTTGTGTGGATATGAGAAAACTAAGTGCCTTAATCCGGGAGAAAGTCAGATTATAAAAATTGATGTAGATGAGTATTCAATGGCTTCTTATGACGATTCAGGAGTGACAGGTCACAAGTCATGCTATGTATTAGAAGCAGGAGATTACGAAATTTTAGTTGGTAACAGTGTTAAAAAATGCGAAAGCGTATTTACATATCAGTTAGATGACATAGTTGTAGTAGAACAGTTGTCAGAGGTTATGTGTCCGGATGATGATAATTTAACTATCTTAAAGCCGGGGGCAAAAAAGGAAGATGGAAGTTATGAGAAAGTTTATATACCTTCTCAGAAGCCGACAGTTGATTTAGGAAAAAGAATTGAAGAGAATCTTCCAAAAACAATGGAAATTACCGGTGATGTGGGAATTACCCTTCAGGATGTTCATGCAGGAAAAAGCAGTGTGGAGGAATTTGTTGCACAGCTTAGTGTGGAAGAACTGGCACAGATTGTCAGAGGTGAAGGAATGAGCAACCCACGTGTAACTAAAGGAACGGCTTCAGCTTTTGGTGGATTAAGTGATTCATTATTTAACTATGGTATTCCGGCAGCCTGTACGGCAGATGGCCCTAGCGGACTTAGAATGGAAGCTAAGGCTACACAGCTTCCTATTGGAACTGCTTTGTCAGCATCATGGAATCCGAAGCTTGTAAGGGAACTTTATACCATGGAAGGAATGGAACTTTGCAGAAATGAAGTTGATACACTTTTAGGACCGGGAGTTAATATTCATCGTCATCCTCTTAACGGAAGAAACTTTGAATATTATTCAGAAGATCCGTATCTTTCAGGAACTATGGCAGTAGCATCTACAGGTGGTATTAAAGACGGTGGTGCCTGGGGAACTATCAAGCATTTCGCCCTTAACGGTCAGGAAGCACACAGATTTAAGATTGACGCAGTTTGTTCAGAAAGAGCTATAAGAGAAATTTATCTTAAGTCCTTTGAAATGGCTGTAAAGGAAAAAACGGTTATGACTCTTATGACAAGTTATAATCCTATAAACGGACATTGGGCAGCTTCAAACTATGACCTTTGTACAACAGTTCTTCGTGGAGAATGGGGTTATGAAGGTATTGTTATGACTGACTGGTGGGCAAAAATGAATGACGTTGTGGAAAAAGGTGAGGAATCAGGTCAGAAAACCCGTGATATGGTTCGCTCACAGAATGACGTTTACATGGTTGTCAATAACAATGGTGCTGAAATTAATTCAAATAATGATGATACAGAGAAGTCTGTTGAAGAGGGAAGACTTACAGTTGGAGAGCTTCAAAGAGCAGCAATTAACATTTGTACATTTATTTTGAATGCACCGGTTATTAATAGAGAGTTAGTTGATACTGACGTGGCTAAACATTACGGGGCAGTGTCTGAGGATAAGGCAGAATATGATGTACAGAAGTTAGCAGACAGTGATAAGATTATGTTTGATGGCAGGAAAACTGCGACAATGGTTGTGGAAGATGAAGCAGAATATTCTACTATTGTGAATATTTCTTTTGCAAAATCAAATCTTGCCCAGTCAACGGTAAATGTTAATGCCAACGGTGAGACTATGGTTGTTATCCAGACTAACGGAACTGATGGTAACTGGATTACCCAGAAGTTATGCAAGGTTAAGTTAGACAAGGGCGTTTACAACATTGAACTGGAGGATGTTTTAGCAGGTATTGAAGTTAAGTACATACAGTTCAAGAAGATAAAGAAGCATAAAGGAAAATAATAATTGAAAATGTCATCTGAAAAATTTAATTGAAGCTTTAGATGGAGATTTTGGGCGGAATTTTTAGTTGAAGATTTTAGATGAAAGTTTTAGATGGAAGTTTTAGATGGAAGTTTTAGGTGGAGATTTAATGGTGGCTTAAAATATAGCTAAGCTGCGTTAAATATAAAGAATGAGAGCGAAAAAGCTGTTGCACTTAGGTGTGGCAGCTTTTTTGGTGGGAAGAAGGTGCAATTACCAGGAAAATGATGATTTTATATAAAAGTCCCGGTAGGAATCGCACCTTCGTCGGCTGAAATTGTTTGCAATTACCCGGAAAAGACAAATTTATGAATTGATTCCGGGTAATTAAAGGGTTAAAAACAACAATATGCGCAGCAAAGAACCGGGAAAAAGATATAAAATGCCAAAATCCACGTAAATACCGGTTGTATTAACCGGTGAAAAGGCTATTCATGCCAGGATATTTTTGTGAAATTGCTGTTTTCCGGGTTCAATTCATTGATTATAGCCTGTAAGGCGCCAATTTCTACCAGGATATTTAAAACAAATCAAATCTTTCCCGGTTTGATTTGTTTATACGTAGTCAAATTATTGGGAAGAAGCACTTTTGTATTTTATTTCCGGGTAATTAAAACACTTGAAATATTGATACAATTATGATAGAGTAGCAACGCATGGAAAATTTTGTCTAAATATGTGGAAAATGAAAAGTCAGGAAAGACAAAATCCCTTAAAGTTAAAACATATAATAGAATAAATAACAGACGCTTGTTAACTATATCAGTAGAATAATAGATATAACTTTGAGTGCAAGTGTTACTTTAAATTAATGAAAAGTTTAAAGACGAAAGAAGTATTAAGCATTTGAATTTCAAATGTTGTAATAAATATAAAAATTGAAAGGGGAATTGCATATGATTAAGAAAATATTAGCAATTACAATGGCAACAACATTAATTATTGTAGGGGGGTGGGAACCAACAAGTATTTATGCGGTAGATAATACCACAGTATCTATGGTAGGGGAGGATAATCAGAACTTCACCGAAAATATGGAAGATTATGAGTACATAGAGCAAAAAGTTGAGGACGAATTAAGTGTAGATACAGGTTTGCTTGAACCGCAGGTGGAAGAGGCTTTAAATGAACAGGGTGTGTTTGATGGCGAAATATGTCAATATTCGGAAACATATATTGACGAACTAAATAAACTTAATCCAGAGGATATAGAAGTACAGGCTGAATATTATGCAATAAAGGATACGGAGGAGTTAAATGGAGTATCTGTTACAGACGAAGAAATGGTGCCGGTTTCAGATGAGGAAATTAATGCGTATATTGCGGAAGAGTATTATGATGAGGAGGCAGAAGACAGTGAGGAAGACAAAGTTTCTGTCATTGAAGGTATATTAGAGGGTATTGGAATAAGACCTCTGCAGGTAAAAGCAAAGACACAGCATAAAGGTGGAACAAATGATAAGAAAAATAAGACAATGCTTAAGAAAACAATTATATGTACGAAAGCAAAAAATAAAAAGAACTACCTTTATGTTCATGCAATTTTTAAGTGGGATCAAATGCCCAAATACAGAGAGTTAGATACGATAGCAATGAAATGGGATAATGTGGTATATGATTACGCATATGCTGGAAAAACATCGGTGAGTCATTTCTGGACAAAACATCAATATGAGCACAGAACTGATGGTGGAAGTGTGATACTAAATGAAAAATATGTATCAGAATCAGTTAATATGAAGTATAATTATAATACTTTGAAGAATAATCAGTATTATTTAGATAATTATGGAATACGATGTGCATTTAAACTTCATAAAAATAATGATACTGCTCTTGCAAACTTCCCATATGTAAAAACTAAAGAATATTCAAATGAGGGAATAGGTATAATTTTCTATTTGAAAAGAAAGTCAAACATCGTTGTATTCCACCCGTATTATAAACACATACAGACAAAAAAAGATTGGGTTTCAGTGGCGGTGTGCTTGGCAGATGATGGAAAGTTTACAGCTATATATACATTAGTGACAGGAAAGAATAAGAGCGTAGAGGAATCATATGCTGGTGTTGATAAAGCATTTAAGTTTACAATTAAATAATTAGGTGATAAATATATGAAGAAAAAAACAGTAATAACAGTTGTGATAGGTGTAATCATTGCCCTAACAATAATTACAAGTATATATGGAAAGAATCCAATATATAATTATGTAAAAAATAAATATTTTCCTGATGTACTTAATTTAGAAGAGCAGTATGGAGTGAAAAATTATAAAACAGGAAACCAGACAATAGAGGTAGATGGATACACAATGGTTATGGATCAGTATTTTTTTGAGAGTGATAAATCAGCAGGCTATTTGAGGATAAAAGTGATGTACCCTGATTTGGATATGCGGGAAATGGAAACGGATAGTGGAAATGACGAAAATCTATTTAATTTCGGTTTAGATGACACAAGGTACTTTTTTGCCACTGATGTTAAAGGTGAAGGCTTTAAGGAGGGAATAACGGCATGTACATCATATCAAAAGATTAGAGCAATTCAAACAAATAAAGCAATGTATATCTATTTTAAATTTTGTTCTGAAGATGGAGGAATATACAACGGCAAAGTATTTCTCCATGACCGCAAAGCCCAAAAAGGCATAGGGTACAGCGATTATGCAGGTAAGGAAAAATATGCCATAGGTGTTTTTGATTTAACAAAGTAGTAGAGTAATTTAGTGTATTTAGTAATGCTCTAAAAATAGTTTTACTTTTTTTGGAATATAGAATATAATTAATTTATCAGTCAAGGGGCAACAAAATTTGAACCCCGGAAATATTTTTTACAGGAGGCAAAAATGAAAAATATCAAAGTTAAGGTTATGGCAATTATGCTGGTAGTTGTTATGGTATTTACAGGATGTGCTACACAGCAGTCAGACATTAAGATTAATGCTGATGGAACAGGAAAGGTTACTGTTAATGTAGAAATTGATGAAGAAGCATACATTGATGCTACACTTAAGATGCTTAAGGCAAGTGGGCTTTCAAATGTGGAAATTGCATTATATGAGAAGGAACTAAGAAAAGAACTTCCTAAATCATTTGCAGAAGCAGGAGCTAAGAAGGTTGTAAGAGATGGTAAAACATATTATCAGATTACAAGAAATCAGACTATCAAAAAAGGAAACTTAAGTCAGGATATAACTGAAGGTGGAGAAGGTTATGTAACAACTGATACATTTTATTTAAAAATGGACTTCGCTTCACAAATGAACGATTTAGGCGGAATGGATGCAGGAATGGTTGACGGAGACATAGCAAGTCAGTTTAAGGCAGCAGGTCTTGATATGGATTCATTAGTAAAAATGACAGTAAATGTTGAAATGCCAAAGGCAATTGTTGCAACAACAGGAACAATTAGTGAAACAAACAAAAACATTGCAACATTTGATGTTAAGATTTCAAAGAATCAGACATTATTTGCAACTACAAATTCAAATGTAACTTTAGAAACAGCAAAAGCTAAATACAAAGCTGACAATACTATTAGCAAACCATCTGTTAAGAAGTTAAAAGCAAATAAGGTTTCTAAAAAGGCTAAAAAAGCTACTGCAACATTGAAGTTTTCTAAGGTTAGCGGAGCAAAGAAATATCAGGTACAGTATTCTACAAAAGGTTCATTTAAGGGAGCAAAGACAAAAACAATAAAGAAAACCACATACAAGCTTACAAAGCTTAAAAAGGGAACAAAGTATTATGTAAGAGTCAGAGCTGTAAAATACAATATGTCAAAAGATACAGTATACAGCAAATGGACAAAGAAGAAGGCTGTTAAAACAAAGAAATAGTTAGAAATAATATAAGGTTTACATAGCGGGGCTGTCATTTTAATGATTTATAAGCGTTAAAGTGGCAGCCCCTAAAAATGCTCTGAGGGAAACTTAAGACTAAATATTAAAGGATATAAAAAGTTATGAAAAGATTGATGATTTTGATAATAGCAATAGCGCTTATTGTACCAAGTGAAAAAAGTGTAGAAGCATCAAAAATAAAAGGTGTAGAAGTTAATGTAGTTAACGCAACAAATAAGTACATTAAAATAACTGTTAACAATAAACGAAAGAATAGTGTATATATTTCCAAAAGATTTGTATTAAAAAAGAAGGTTAAAGGAAAGTGGAAGAAAATACATTTTAAGAAAGGCGTTAAGTTTGCGAAAACCGTAACAATATTACAAAATGAAAAGAAGCCGATAAAGATAAAATGGAAAAAATATTTTGGCAGGAATTTAAAAAAAGGTAAATATAAAATAATCTTTATAAAAGCAAATCGTTTTTCTTTACAATAATGGATATTTTACACCGGCAAGACAACTACCTGTAGGAGATGGTGGGATTTTATTCAGAGATACTGCTTATAGGGAGCTAGGAAAGTAAGTTAGGAGTGAAGATGGATTATTTTAATATTGGTAATAATTTATATTTGTTAACAATTATAATAAGGATGTTTATAGGAATTATTCTTATTTCAAAATTTCTTAAAATCAGACATAAACAAACAGTTATAATTTTGTATTATTCTATAGTATTAGGTGAAATGATTTTATTTGTCACAAATGATAAAATATTAGGAACGATAATTGGCTTGCTAATTGGAGGTATATTAGGAATAATACTAAGCAAGTACGGAAATAAAAGAAGTATTTCTGAATATATTGTTATATTTATAAATGTTTACGCAATAATAGAAGCCGTGTTTTACCATTTGGATGTAAATTTTTCCGGAATACTGAAAACATATGATGATATTTATGTGGATTATAAAACGATATACGCAAAAATAATCGTTACATTCATTTTAAGCAATATCATATTGGTATTGGTTAAGTTAAAACGGAAAGATACTAAAAATGAGGGCTGTCTGGTAAAAGCGATAGGAGCGTATTATATAATTGCTGCGATTTTTTCTAACACAATGCATCCATTGGACGAACCGGATGCATATTTTGATTTTTGGCTTCCATTGCTGAATGTAAATTATAGTCCGTATTGCTATATCATACCGGAAATCTTTTTAATAATAGTTTTAGCTTGGATATTAAAAAAGATTTATTTGGAAGATAATGTAAAATAAGTCCCTTATGAGAACATCTTTGAGAACAAAATCAAAAAAGGGGATGAAAAGTTCCTTTTTACTCCTCATTTTCTTTTTCATAATGAATAAATTCATAGGTACTATATTTTTCAGCGGTTTCCTTCATCCATAAATAAACCCGGTTACGCAAATCCTCTTTGGCAGCTTTACGGCTAAGAGTAGGGTTTGCATACATTGGGTCGCTGCAATATATGGTAATGGCGGGTTTCTTAAATATCAGTCCAAAAGGAAAATTACGTTTGCGGTAAGTTACAACCATAGCCACTACCGGGGCGCTTAAAAGTACAGGGTAAGCAAAACTGGCACTTTTAAAAGGACGTATGCCTACATAATAAGGCCATATATGTGCTTCAGGATAAATAGTTATGCAGCTGTCCTGATGATAACGTTTAGAAACTGTGTTAAGCATTTCCTTCATACTTGCCATGTCGTAGCCAAGGGGCATAGCACCAAGCATTGCAACTAAATGGTAAAGTCCTTTAATGGAAAAAGCGTCATTTCCGGCCATAAAATAAGTACGGTGGCCCCAGCCTGAAACATCGGCAGAAAGAAGAGGGTCAATATGCATGGTGTGATTGCTGTACAAAAAGCAACCGGATTTTAACCGCCTTATAACACCGCGATTTTTAACATGAAGCCCTACGACAATGGTATTGAAAATCTTTACCAAAGGAAACACTATAAGATAGTACAAAATATCTGCAAAGAAATTCCACAGAAAACCAGTGTGAATCCACTTATAGTCCGGGGGAAGAGCCTGAGTTTTTATCCCGTTAGTTGCCGCAAAATCATCATTTAATTCATCTGTATAGTAAATTGTTTTCATAAAAATCCTTTTCCGTTAATTTCATTAGAACACTATTATTTATCTATTTGTTTATAATACCCAAAATCATTTCTTCCATACTGTCCATACATTTATCAAAAGCCCATTGCTTTGCGAAATCAGCATAATCCAGACTTCGCTGTTCCTTTTCCTTAGGATGTTCAATCCAGTAGTCAATTTTCTTAGCCAAATCCCCTACATTGTTACATTTAAACAGGTTTTTGTCATCAAGGGCAAAGTACCGGGTAGCGGAACGGGGGGAGTTATTAATAACAGGTACAAGACCACAGGAAATGGCTTCTAAGCAGGAAATGGCTTCAAGCTCAATTTCCGCGGCATGGACGTAAAGGTCAGCTGTTCCTAAAACCTTAAGCAAATCCGTTCTTGAATAAAACTTCATTGTAGGCTGTATTGGCAAATGTCTTTTAGAATACTTTATCAGGTTAGATTTCTGAGGACCGTCCCCGGCAAAAATCAGCTGGATACGGTTTCGGTATTTACTTTTATTTACAGCTTTTAAAAGCACAATGTGAGTTTTTTCACGACTGTAACGTCCGGTAAACAATATACGGAAAAGACCGTCATTAACGTGATACTTTGGAATATCACGGTTAAACTGGCGGTTAACTCCGTTGGAAATAACATGTCCCGGAGTAGGCCCTACCACCTTTTCAAAGGTATCACGAATAAATTGGGTAGGGTAGTGAATGGCATCACAATAACGGTACAAATGTTTATAGAAAAACTTATATACATTTTTATTAAAATGCTTATCATTCATTAAAAAGAAATGATTAGAAAAATTTTCTGCCTGGCAATGGAAACCGGCAGACAGGGGAATGCCGTATTTGTGACAATATCTTGCAACGTAGCATCCTGTAAGAAAAGGAACCATAACGTGAACGGCATCCACGCCCTTTAGAGCCTTTGCCACGACTTTTTTATCAGGCTTTGAAATATTAACTCCGTTTTTCTTAACATAATTATTAAAAGGCCCAACGTTTAATGTTTTTACAATATAATAACCGTCTTCGCCGGCCTTGTCTGCGTCAGGGCAGATAACACGAACCTCATGGCCCTTAGCCTTTAGGGAACGTATAAGGTTCATAGCGGCAATGGTAGTACCGTTATTTTCTTCTCCAAGGACATCGCTAACTACTGCAATTATCATACTAATCTCCATTCTGTCACGGCTTATGACATATATATTAAAAAGGTAAAACCTTTCTTAATCTCACATATTGGTATTTTAATATAGGCAGTACATGAAATCAAGAAATAAAAAACATACAAAAACATATATTTGTTGCAATAACCGGACACTGCTTTGCTTGATTTGAAACCGGAAATTTTGTATACTATATTTTATATAGGCGAATGTCAAAAGTACCTTTGGCACTGCCATCATTTAAGGCATATTATTTTGCCTGAATATCAGCTAAGTATTACAGATACAGACTGAAAAGTTAGGATTGCAGGAGGAGAAAATGATAACATTAAGCAAAGGCGGCGCGTATCTCATTAACGGTACAGAAGTGATTGAGGACGGTCAGGAAGAATTACTTAAGAGCAAATTAGGAGATAAGTATCTTTCAAAAGAAGATGCAGCAAAGAATACTATTGCATACGGCATCTTAAAAAATCACAATACATCAGGAAATATGGACAAGCTTCAGATTAAGTTTGATAAGCTTACATCCCATGATATTACATTTGTAGGTATTATCCAGACAGCAAGAGCTTCAGGACTTGAGAAGTTCCCTATACCATATGTACTTACAAACTGTCACAACAGTTTATGTGCAGTTGGAGGAACAATTAATGAAGATGACCATATGTTTGGTCTTACATGTGCTAAGAAATACGGCGGAATTTATGTTCCACCTCATCAGGCAGTTATTCATCAGTTTGCAAGAGAAATGCTTGCCGGTGGCGGAAAGATGATACTTGGCTCAGATTCACATACAAGATACGGTGCCCTTGGTACCATGGCTATGGGTGAAGGCGGACCGGAGCTTGTTAAGCAGCTTCTTTCCCAGACATATGATATTAACATGCCGGGAGTTATTGGAATTTACATGACAGGAGAGCCTGCTAAGGGAGTGGGACCTCAGGACGTGGCACTTGCCATTATCGGAGAAGTTTTTGACAAAGGATATGTTAAAAATAAAGTTATGGAATTTGTAGGACCGGGAGTTTCAAATCTTAGTGCTGATTTCAGAATCGGCGTAGATGTAATGACTACAGAAACTACATGTCTTTCATCTATTTGGAGAACAGACGAGAAGATTAAAGAGTTCTACGATATTCATGGAAGAGTAGAGGAATACAAGGAGTTAAATCCGGGAGCAGTTACTTACTATGACGGAATGGTATACGTTGATTTATCAAAGATTAAGCCTATGATAGCAATGCCTTTCCATCCAAGTAACACATATACTATTGACGAGGTAAATGCTAACCTTGAAGATATTTTAAGAGATGTTGAAAAGAAAGCCCTTGTCTCATTAGACGGACAGGTTGATTATAAACTTACAAACAAAATTAAGAACGGTAAATTATACGTGGATCAGGGTATTATTGCAGGATGTGCCGGCGGTGGATTTGAAAATATCTGTGCAGCAGCAGACATTCTTACAGGAAAGAATATCGGATCAGATGAATTTACCCTTAGCGTATATCCGGCTTCAATGCCAGTATACATGGAACTTATTAAAAATGGTGCAGCAGCCTCCATTATGGAAGCAGGCGGTGTTATGAAGACAGCTTTCTGCGGACCTTGTTTTGGAGCAGGAGATACACCGGCAAACAATGCATTCAGTATCAGACATTCTACACGTAACTTCCCTAACAGAGAAGGAAGCAAGTTGCAGAACGGACAGATTGCATCAGTTGCACTTATGGATGCAAGATCAATTGCAGCTACAGCAGCTAACAAGGGATATCTTACAGCAGCAACAGATATGGATGTTGAATACAAGGGACGTAAGTATCATTTTGATAAGACTATTTACGAAAACAGAGTATTTGATTCTCACGGTGTTGCTGACCCTGATACGGAAATCCAGTTTGGTCCTAACATTAAGGACTGGCCGGAAATGGTTGCACTTACAGACAATTTGTTACTTAAGGTGGTATCAGAAATACATGACCCTGTAACAACAACTGATGAACTTATTCCATCAGGTGAAACTTCATCATACCGTTCTAACCCATTAGGACTTGCAGAATTTGCACTTTCAAGAAAAGACCCTGAATATGTAGGAAAGGCAAAGGAAGTTCAGAAGGTAGAAAAGGCAAGAGAAGCAGGCCAGTGTATGTGTGAATATTCAGATGAATATAAGAAGATTCTTGAAACAATCAAGAAGGAATTTGCTGATGTGAATAAAGAAAATTTAGGTGTAGGAAGTACAATTTATGCTGTAAAACCTGGTGACGGTTCAGCAAGAGAACAGGCTGCATCATGTCAGAAGGTTCTGGGCGGATGGGCTAATATTGCTCAGGAGTACGCTACAAAGAGATATCGTTCAAACCTTATTAACTGGGGTATGCTTCCATTTATTTATGAAGAGGAAGAGCTCCCATTTAAGAAGGATGACTTTATTTTCATTCCAAATATTGCAGAGGCAGTAAAGAATAAGACAACAGAAATTCCGGCATATGTAGTTGGCGATGAATTAAAGCCATTTACATTAAAGCTTGGTGAAATGACAGATGATGAACGTGACATTATATTAAAGGGTTGTCTCATTAACTACAACAGAGTTTAAAATCAATCTTCCGGAAACAGACAAGTCGGAAAAATATAAGCATAATGTATGCAGATGGAGGACACCATATGGGAAATAAATTAGCCATAACAAAAGATGACTGTTACTTATTTGGTAAAGGCATTAATTATGAAATATATGAGAAACTGGGTGCTCATATTACGGAAATAGATGGAGTTAAGGGAACATACTTTGCAGTATGGGCTCCCCATGCAGCTAATGTTGCAGTTATAGGCGATTTTAATGACTGGTTAGGATTTAATCACAATATGACTATGGATAATGATTCAGGAATATGGGAGCTGTTTATTCCGGAAGTTGGAGAAGGAGCAATGTACAAATATGTGATTTCCACGGAAAGTGGAGACACATTGTACAAGTCCGACCCATATGGAAACTGGGCGGAAGTCAGACCGGGCAATGCTTCAAGAGTAACCAATATTGATTCGTATAAATGGAATGATTCCAAGTGGATTCATCAGAAGGCATCGGAAAGTCACTACGAACTGCCTATGTCAATTTATGAGGTGCATCCGGGTTCATGGAGAAAAGACTATAAGGGACCGGATGATGAAGATGGATTTTATGACTATAGAAGGATGGCAGATGAACTGGTAGATTACGTGGTGGATATGGGATATACTCATGTGGAACTTATGGGAATCTTAGAGCATCCTTTTGACGGTTCATGGGGGTATCAGGTTGTGGGATATTATGCACCTACATCCAGATATGGAAAGCCTCAGGATTTTATGTATTTAATAGACGCTTTTCATAAGGCAGGAATCGGAGTTATTTTGGACTGGGTTCCGGCGCATTTCCCAAAGGACGCCCACGGACTTGCTATGTTTGACGGAACACCTCTTTATGAATATGCTGACCCTAGAAAGGGAGAACATCCTGATTGGGGCACAAAGGTTTTTGACTATTCTAAAACAGAGGTTAGCAATTTCCTTATTGCAAATGCTTTATTCTGGGTGGAAAAGTATCATATAGACGGACTTCGTGTAGATGCAGTGGCATCAATGCTTTATCTTGATTATGGAAGAAAAGATGGAGAATGGGTTCCTAATAAGTACGGCGGAAATGAAAATTTAGAGGCAATAGAGTTCTTTAAGCATTTAAGCAGTATTATGAGATATAGAAATCCAAGGGCTTATATTATAGCAGAAGAGTCTACAGCGTGGCCGAAGGTTACCATGGCACCGGAAGAAGGCGGACTGGGATTTTCTTACAAGTGGAATATGGGATGGATGCACGATTTCCTTGAATATGTGAAGCTTGACCCGTATTTTAAGAAGAATAATCATAATAAGATGACATTTGGACTGACTTATGCATTTAGTGAGAACTTTATCTTAGTTCTTTCCCACGATGAGGTAGTTCATTTGAAATGTTCAATGATTAACAAGATGCCGGGGTACCCGTCAGATAAATTTAAAAATCTTAAGACGGCGTATACATTTATGATGGGACATCCGGGAAGAAAGCTTTTGTTTATGGGACAGGAATTTGCCCAGCTTCAGGAGTGGTCAGAGGCAAGAAGTCTTGACTGGTATTTGTTAGACGAACCTGAACATAAGGATATGCAGGACTATGTAAAGAAATTATTACATATCTATAAGAAATATCCGGCACTTTATACTGAAACAAAAGGCTATGGAGCTTTTGAATGGATAAATGCAGATGACAGAGACAGAAGTATATTTAGTTTTATAAGAAAAACAACAGAGCCTGATTACAGGAATTCTGTGGGATTCGTGTTTAACTTTACACCGGTGGAAAGACCTGACTATGTAGTTGGTGTTCCAAAAGCCGGAACATACAAGAGAATTATTACTACGGAAACAGGAGATACGGAAGTAGTGAAATATAAAGCAAAGAAACAGGAGGCTGATGGTAAGCCATATAGATTGGAAATACCACTTAGACCTCTGGAATCAGTAGTTTTTGAATTCCCTAAAGTAATAAAGAAGAAAGCAAAAACAACAAAAAAGAAATAAAGATTAACTAAAAAGGGCAGTTGTTAAGCTGCCCTTTGTTGGCAGTAACAATACAGAGAATTTTCGGAGAAAAAGATGAAAAAAAAGGTATTTATCGTAATTATTATTTTAATTATATTAGGTGGAGCAAGTGCATTTGGAATAATGTACAATAAAAATCATACATCAGGGGAGCCTGAGAAAAATGATGTGGCAGAAATGACAGACAAAATTCCTGACATGAAGGTATATGCAGGAAGCAATGTTATTGGAACCATAGACGGATACACAATGGAAATGAATTATGCACACCTTAGAGATAGTATTATTCCGGTAGGTACAGACAATAAGGTTTCCATGGAAATAACATCCAACAAAAATAAGATTGAAAAATTATCTTATGAGGTGGTAAGTGCAGAAGGTGACACTCTTCTAGATAGTGGAGAAATCACGGATTTACAGGAAAATGACGGAAAAATTGCCTTTGATTATCAGGCAAGTGCCATTATGGAAAAGGGAAAAGAGTATTTTCTGACCTTCAACATGTCTACAGATAAACATAAAAAGCTGCACTATTACACAAGGGTTATGCAAATAGGTGCAGATGTAGTTGAAGACCAGATTGCCTTTGCCAAGGATTTTAGTGACAGAACCTTTAATGAAAACGAGGCAAAGGGATTAGTGGCATATATTGAGCCGGATGCAAAGGGAGCTAATGATAATTTAGGGGAGACTACCATTAAATCCAGTTACAGCATGCTGGTGTGGAAGACACTTCACCCGGCAAAGAGCACTGATACAACTGTGTATGCCAAGGATTTTTGTATAAAAGACAGCGGCGAGGCAGGAACCTACACTATGAATTATCAGATGAAAGCCACAAACACTGAAAAGGTGGAGGAAACCTACAATGTTACTGAAAACATTACAGTGTGGACCTGTGCAGGTAAACAGTATGTACTGGCATATGACAGGGAGGTAAATCAGGTTTGGGCTGCTTCAAAGAATAATGTTGGAAACAGTTTTATTGATTTGGGAATACAGAAGCAGACAACGGTTTCTAATGTAGAAAGTTCTAACGGACAGTTTATCGGATATGAGATAAATGGTGACGTGTATACTTTTGATGTTACCGGCAAAAAAATGTATCGTGTATATAACAGCAAGGCAAAAAGCGGGCAGCAGCTTTACAAGACCCGCTCCAGAGTTATAAAGGTGGATAATGATGGAAATGCAGAATACATGATATATGGTTACAGCCCAAGTGTAAATCATGGTGGAAAAAATGGAATTTCCATAATGGATTACAGTGTTAAGGATAATAAATCAGTGGAAAAAGCCTTTATACCATGTAATGAGCCGGCGTGGATTCTGGAAAATCAAATGTCTCAGCTTTGCTATGAAGGTGACGGAACATTATATATAATGCTAGGAAAAGCAGTATATTATGTGAACTTAAAAACAAAGGAATGGGGAACATTGATTGAGAACATGGAGGATGGAAGTCTGTGTGTAAATGAGCAGGGAACAGTAATTGCTTATAACACCAATGGAAGTATTTACAACAGTGACAGTATTACCGTTATTGATTTAACTAATGGAGAGAAAAAGGAAATTAAGGCAGAAGAAGGTAAGAAAATTGCAGTATGCGGATATACCGGTGCTAATCTGGTATATGGAACAGGAACAATTTCAAAGGATAAGAAATACGATGCTTTTCCTATTGAAACACTAAACATAGTGGATTCTGATTTAAACCTGGTTAAGTCATATTCAAAAAGCGGAATAACCATGACAGACGTAACCATTACAGATACAATTATCAGCTTTAAGCGTTTTAGAAAAGGAAAGCGTTTAGAGGATGACCAGCTTCTTGATAACACAGAGGATACGGTAAGGGTTGCTAATTCAAGCTATTATACCGATGACATGAAAATGAGGGAACTGGCGCTGTCCTTTACCAATAATCTTAATGCCACAACCAAGCTTACCATTGGCAAATGGGGATCAGTGGAATTTTCTACAGGAACAGAGGTTGACTCTAAATTTGTAAAAACCACTGAAGACAGATATTTTGTATATGGATATGGAATGCTTCAGGGAGTGTATTCTAAAAAGGAGGATGCCACAAAAGCCGCAAGGGAAGTTTATGGTTTGGTGATAGATGAAAGGGGTAGTAAAATATGGGTGTTTGAGGAGAACTATCAGTAGAAAATATATTTAAACATAAAGTGAAAAAAAGGCATTAAATATAACAAAAATTAACAATTATAAAGTAGAAATATAGCATGTAATGGGATACAATTATTTACAGATATTGG
>NZ_CAKVZL010000033.1:0-1463 GCF_934835595.1 Eubacterium sp. AF15-50 | reverse complement strand
ATTTTTTCTACAAAAAGTGCAGTTATCCGGTTTAATGATAAATATGAAGAAAAAATTCATTTCATTATTGATGATAATAGCAATGATGTTTTCTATGCTTCCGGCGAATGTGGTTGACATAAAAGCTGCAACAGGGAAAACAGCTATTATTAGTGTAGAAGGGAAAAATGCCATTCCCGGCTCTACAGTATCTGTAAATGTGTCTATAAAGGACAATCCGGGAATATTAGGCTCGGTACTTAGGGTTGAATATGATTCCAAGCTTACATTGACAGATGCAAAGTCAGGGGAAGCTTTTAGCACATTAGTTATGACCAAGCCGGGAAAATTCGGTTCACCAAGCAAGTTTGTATGGGATGGTCAGGATTTGCCAATTACAGGAAGCCAGAATTCTAATTCGGCAGGATTCTTCTATTTATACGGAAGTGCTCCATGCTGGTATTATGAATGGACAAGGACAGTAGTTGCATCTTACAAGACTCAGTATCGTTATGCAGACCGCAGTAAGTCATACACATACTTATTTAAGAAGGTAGAGCAAAAGGAGTCCACCTCAGAAATTCAGGAATCGGATTCTGTAAGCAATGTACAAAAATGGGTTAAGTACACTATTTAGTGGGATAAAAATAACATAATATTATATAATAAAGAGGTCATTCACATTAGTGGATGGCCTCTTTGTTATGGATGCAAATATTAAAACTCATATTTTATTCTCATTAAACCATAACATATCTCTCTGATTAATTGACCGAAAAATCCATTAATGTTATACTAAAAGATAGTAAAAAAGTTCGGGAGGGACTATGCGTTTTATTCATACAGGAGATATTCATTTAGGAGCCATGCCGGAGAGCAGAAAAGAGTGGGCAAAAAACCGTGGAGATGAAATCTGGCAGACTTTTGAGAGATTAATAAAGAAAATTAAAGCACAGCCGGTGGATATGTTGATTATTGCCGGGGATTTGTTTCACAGACAGCCATTGCTTAGGGAGTTAAAAGAGGTGGACTATCTTTTTTCAACAATACCTGAAACTAAAGTAGTGCTGTGTGCCGGAAATCATGATGCCATTAAAAAGGGGTCATTTTACGATGGCTTTAAGTGGAGTGATAATGTTATTTTTCTAGGCAGTGAGAATGTTCAAAAAGTGGAAATCCCGGAACTTAACGCATGTGTCTATGGACTTAGCTACCATCAGACAGAAATAACAGATGGAATGTATGATCACATTATTGTGGACAGACCTGATATGATAAATATTCTGGTGGCTCATGGTGGTGATGAAAAGCATATTCCGATTAATAAAAAGAGAGTGGCAATGTCAGGATTTGACTACGTGGCAATGGGACATATTCACAAGCCGTTTATGGATGAAAAGTACAAAATGGCTTATTGTGGTTCCTTAGAGCCTATTGATGTGAATGATACAGGTGAGCGTGGCTATATATACGGAGAAGTGGAC
>NZ_CAKVZL010000032.1:0-20815 GCF_934835595.1 Eubacterium sp. AF15-50 | reverse complement strand
CTACTATCCTTCTCATACCGTTACCTCCTGATAAAAATTAAATTTTCTATGCCCCTAAGGGATGTTATTTCTTATCCATATCTACACATCCCTACATTTATTTACTATTTAGTATAACAATTGTATTCATTTTTTTCAATTTAACTCCGCAACATATGTTATAATCTGTTATAATTGTGACATATTATGAATAAGGTAGGTGATAATTATGGCAGGTAGTCATATTTCCATTCCAACTATTCTAAAAGTTGGAAAAAATACTTTAGAAAATCTTGGTTCATATCTTAAAAGCAGTGGTTTTAAAAATGCCGTTTTGTATTTTGGGAACGGTTTAATCAGCATGTTTGGAAATGAAATAATGGATTCTCTAAAAAAAGATGGTATAACAGTTCTTGATTATATGGAATTAGATACAACTAAAATAGAAGATATTATTAACTTAGCTTTTAACATTGATTCTAAAGCTCAGGTTATTGTTGGAATCGGAGGTGGCAAGGTTATTGACACTGCAAAATATGCGGCATACCTTAGGAAACTGCCTTATGTAAGTATTCCTACATCTGCTTCCAGTGACGGTTTTTCCAGTGCCAGTGCCTCTCTTTTAGTCAATGGTCGTCGTACTTCGGTGCCTGCCAAAATGGCTTATGGTATTGTTGCCGACACTGAAATTTTGAAAAGTGCCCCTGAAAAATTTATCTTTTCAGGTATTGGTGACATGGTATCAAAAATTACAGCATTGTATGACTGGAATTTTGAAGCTGAACGGGGATATTCAGAAATGAATGATTTTGCCGTTATGATTGCAAAAAAGGCAGTAAACAGTTTTGTAAGAACTCCTTTTGAAACAATACATGATGACCTTTTTTTAAGGGAACTGGTGGACTCTCTTGCCATGAGTGGAATTGCCAACGAAATTGCCGGAGGCAGCACTCCTACTAGTGGAAGTGAGCATCTTATTTCCCATTCCCTTGACAAAATGCTTGAACATCCTCAATTACATGGTATTCAGGTGGGGGTTGCCACTTACCTTATGAGTCGTGTTCAAAATCACAGATATATACGTGTTAATGCAATTTTTGAAAAAACAGGATTTTGGGATTATGTAGGTACACTTAATTTAAACAGGGACGACTATATGAGAGCTATTGATATGGCTCCGGAAATTAAGCCTCACAGACACACATATCTCCACGAGGAGCAATATAGAGAACTGGCAAAAAAAATATTATGTGAAGATGACGTTTTAAAACGTGTATTCGGATAGATTGGAGTAATATATGAAATATGATGGTTTATTATTTGATTTAGACGGCACCCTTTGGGATGCCACGGAAAATATACGCACATCCTGGAATATTGCAATAAAAGATTTTAAAGGATTAGAAAACCGTGAACTTACTGCTGAAGAATTGCAAGAGGTTATGGGGCTGCCCATGGATGAAATTGCCGCTAAACTTTTTTCAGAATATCCAAAGGAAAAACAGCTGGATATTTTACAACATTGTTGCGAAATTGAAAATGAATACTTAACAAGCCATGGTGGTATTCTGTTTCCTAATGTGGAAAAAACTCTTAGTAATCTCTCTAAAAACTTTAAATTATGTATTGTAAGCAATGGACAGGCAGGATATATTCAAACATTTCTTACCTCCCATAATATGAATAAATACTTTACTGATTTTCAGAACTGGGGTGACAATCAGGTTCCAAAGGGCGAGAACATCAAGCTGGTTATGAAACGTAACTCCATTAAACATGCCGCCTATATTGGTGATACATTAGGGGATTTCAATGCTTCAAAACTAGCCGGCATTGACTTCATATATGCAAAATACGGTTTTGGCGAAGTGGAAAAACCTGATTATACAATTAATTCCTTTGAGGAGTTGGAACAAATAGTTGGTTAGATGTATAAAAAATAGTGGAATATTATGAAAACATAAAATTCCACTATTTTTTCATCTAAGACAATTTATATATCGTCTCTTTTTCTTTTTAATTTAAACATTGACGGTAATGCCAGTGCTACTGCAACCGCAAGTATTATTTCACAACTATTACGCTCCAGTCATAATCAACTTTCTTGTAATTGCTGTCCACAACCTTCAAAATATTATCATATAAATAATCGTGTCCTGCGTTTGTATTCATTTTTGAATTATCATATAAAGTCTTTGCCACATTAAATATGGAAAATTTTGCAACTTTACTATACAAATATGTTCCATCAGATAACTTTGCATATGCCCTGATTTTATAGGACTGTGTAAGCGCCGGCACTGTCTTTCCATTATCTGTCATTGTCATAACATAATTAGTAGCTGTATCTGACTTGGAAAACTGTCGGTCAGTAATTCCTTTACTTGTTGAATTTACAGCTGCCACAAATTTATTTTCCACTCCTACATACATATCGTCATCTGATACACTGTCAACATCCACTGCATATATATTTCCAAATTCAACAACATTTTTTCCATTAATAGATGGCTCAACAGAAGAAACTGTCCTTAAGCCCTCTAAAATGTTACTTATCTGGAATCCTTCCACCTTAACATCATCTGAAATTATTATACCTGATGTGTCATTCTCTGTTGCTTTTTCTGTTGGTGCAACTGTTGGCAATGTTGTAGTTGTTTCTTCCTTTGATATAGTTACTTTTTCAGAAACTCCTGCACTTTCAACGCCATTTAAAACAGCTTTTACCGTAATGGTGTGTTCTCCTGCCTGAGATATATTGCAGGTAATTGCCTGGGCAGAATCATATGTACCATACAAAACATTATCTATGTAAACATTATATTTCTGCTTTGCATTAATCTGCTCCTGAGTCTGTCCCCATGCAAATGTAACTGTATTATTCTCAACTGTTTGTATAACAAATTCCACAACTTCCGTAGGCTGTGTTACAGGTGTAGCCGTTGGTGCCTCTGTAGCTTTTTCCGTTGGTGCTGCCGTAGGAGCATCTGTAGTAACTTCCCCTGCACTATAGAAATTAAAGCACTCCCATGCGCCCCCTATATTATCGCTAACTGCCTTTAGCTGTCCCTTATCTGATGAATCGTCAAAATCTGCCTTTACATATTTTCCATTTGCAATGGAACGAAGGGCATATTGATTTCCTGTTACATGGACAGGTTCAAACTGTTCCCACAAACTTATATTATTACTTCTTGCCAACAACTGATTATTTTCATCTATAACTGCGCATACATACTTTCCGTTTGCCTTTGATTTTAAGGAAATTGTTCCATTACCATTATTAATTACTTCCAACACATCATCTGTAGATGAGTACGATAATTTGTTTGCTGATAAAGGACTGTTACCACTATTTACTGCCGTTACAATATTATCTGTACACTCTAAATAGTAACTTCCCTCATTCATACATTCAGGTTCTGAACTTGAAATCACTCCCGGAGTGTATTTCTTAAATACGTTTGTAAGGGATGTATTTAAATATCCTGAACCCACATTAGACCATTTTGACAAAATAGTATCATAAGAATCACTCTCTGCATTGACACTTGAAACTGACTGATTAACCAGTCCCCAGTTTCCGTATGTGGATACGCATTTATATGTCCAGTTTGTCCAATTTAAACCACTGTCGTTTAACAGCTTAAGTCCCTGCTCCCATGTAGACGGACTATTAAAGTATGAAAATTCTCCCATATAACTTGGAACATTATAATTTGCACTGTTTATGTTATTTATACGCTTTTGCATATTGGCAATCTGCTGACCATTTGCATTCTCATAATCATCATATAAATAATTATGATACTCATACATAACATTTTCCCATCCATATGTATCAGGATTTGGCAAATCTGTAGGTTCCCATGTTGCTTCCATAATAATAACATGGGTTGGATCCTTTGCCCTAATTCTTTTATATGCATTATCATAAATATTCCACAACCATGAATGTAACTGATCGTCTGAATATCCTGAATTATAACGATATTCATTATAAGGTTCATTTAGCAAATCATAACCTGCCACTACAGGATTGCTATTATAGTGTTCAGCTATTTTTTCCCACATCTGATAATACTTCTCCTGATTAGAAGCTGCATTACTTCCAAAGAAAAACTCAGAAGCACCTTTTTTATCGTTTCCTCCATCCACGCCTGAATGGTCGCTTCCGTTTTGTGAACCATAGGCACCGTGCATATCTATAATTACATAGATTCCTCTTTTTCCTGCCTGTTCAACAAACCAGTCAACCCTGTCAAAAGCATTGCTGTACCAGTTATTGTTTTCATCAACAAAATTCCTGTACCAAATTGGAAGTCTTATACAATTTATCCCCAGACTTGCACATGTATCAAAATCTGATTCCTTCCAGTAATTACTTTCATATGTGTTAATAAGAGTTTTTGCGGCATCACTGCCAAATCTGTTAGTTAATGTATTAATCAAATCTGTCTGGTCTGTTACATTAGCAGTATAATCCGTAGGTGTAAGCCAAAACTCCTGTAACATATATCCCCCTGCATTTGTTCCCCTAAGATATACGGTATCCCCCTGTCCATAATTATTCTTAAGAACCTTACCGTTTGCTTTTAAGAAATCCTTATATTTAATTTTGTTTGTAGTTGTAGCACTTACATCACTTGTTTTATATACCGTAATACCGGTAATTGACATTGCTGCTATAAGCATATACACAGTGATTTTCTTAATTAATCTTTTCAAAATCTGCCTCCTTACTTTGTCCACTACTTACCGGGGTCATAAAGGTTGTCATTCCATCCGTAATCCACTTTTGTTGATAAAAAGTATTTATTACCGCTTATTCTGCTTAAAATCGTATCATACAGGTATGCATGTCCATTATAGTTTGATGACATTGCATTTTTATAGAAATAATAAGCTACCTCCGGTATAGACATTGACTCAACATTATTTCCATATATAATGGTTCCATCTTCTGCCACTACAAAGGCTCTTGCATGGAAAGAGTTAGTAATCACATTAAGTGAGCCATCACTTCCATAATATGAATTATTTCTCACAGTTCTTACATATTCCATATATCCGCCTTTATTACTTAAAATACCATCATCCGTAGCAAGATATCCTAATGTGTAATCATTACCATTGTACCTTTTAGCTCCAATATATGTATGAGCTGCTCCTGATATCTGACTTGTATTCAACACTGAATAGGAGCTGTCAAATACATCTTTTGTTTCATCGCCTGTAGCGTTAGGATCAATTGTATATATAATTCCAACATTTTTAACCTTATAAGACTTGTCTGATACGGTAATTGTTTCTCCTACTGCCGGTGCCCTGCATATTGTTCTAAATGCTACTTTTTCCGCACCTTCCTCATCAAATACAACTTCTCCACTTGCATTATAATATCTGTTCCCATTTGTTTTTATCTGGAAACCTTTAATGCTGATTTTATCAGTCTTTATAATAGAAGATTCTGTTACTACTTCAACTTCGTTAGATATATCTTCACTAGAAACTGCCTCATCAACAGTCGCCTGAATACTTACACTATGTTTTCCGGCTTCCACATTAGCTATTGTAGCTGTTGCTAACGGACATATAAAAGTAAAATCCTTTACATTTGCAATATTTCCACTGGTATTATTCACAAATTTCATATATACCGTATGCTTTCCTGCACTTAATGGCTTATACAAATCTATTGTAGCTGTAACATAGTCTGACCATGATGCATCCGTTTTCGGCGGTGTCACCTTTAATGAACCAATTATTTCTCCGTCCATGGAATCCTCATATAAATAAATCATTCCGCTGTTTCCTTTAGCACAGGAATAATTTATTGAAAGTGATGTTGCCGGTGAACTTAAGGAAATATCGTCATATTTAGCCCAGTCACCGTTATGGGTTCCTCCTATATTATAGTTAACACCATCTTTTTTATCATTTACTATTCCATATTGATTTGAATAATCTGTAGCCGCCTTAGTCACATTTGATACTTTAACAACTGATTGATTAACTGTCATTGCAGGAGTTGTAGAACCGTCAACGTATATATTATACTTTGTGTTACTATCCATATCAGCCTTAGGATACCATGTTACGTTAATGGAATTAAGCATTCCCTGAGCATTTACACCTGAAACTGATTTTACCTTTGATGTAGCAATATTTTCTACTACTCCCGGAAAATAATCTTTAATTTTTGATGTCAATCCTGTATTTTCAGTGCTTTCTCCTACTTTTGACCACTTGCTTAATATAGTATCATAAGAATCATTTTCAACATCCGCCCAATAGTTATTAGTATCTGAATCTGAGCCGTTTCCCGGAGTATTGTATAATCCCCAGTTTCCATATTGCTTTGTACACTTATAATTCCATATTGTCCAATTCAGATTGTTGTCATTAAGCAGCTTAACTCCTGTATTCCATGTATCGTTGTTGCTCATGTAATTAAACTCACCAATATAGCTTGGCACATTGTGTGCTGCACTGTTAATGCTGTCGATTTTGCTTTGCATAGAACTTATTTGTGTTCCTGATGCATTGTCATAGTCATCATACATATACTGATGATATTCATAAACTACATTTTCCCAACCCTTTTCTGTAGGGTTTGGAAGTGTATCAGGATCCCACACTGCTTCCATCATTATTATATGATTTGTATCAACTGTTCTTATTCTTTTATATGCCTTGTCGTAAACATTCCACAAAATCGACAATCTTTCCTGCTTAGTTTCATTTAAACCTGAATCACTCATATAATCTGCCATAGGTTCATTTAACAAATCATAACCGGCAACAACAGGGTTGTTTTTATAATGGTCTGCTATTTTGTACCACATCTCATAGAATTTTGCCTGATTAGTAGCTGCATCTGTTCCAAAAAATAATTTTGAATTATCCCTTTTCTGCTGATTGGTACTTCCACCATATATTCCTGAGTTATGACTTCCGTTTTGTGAACCATAGGCACCATGCATATCTATAATTACATATATTCCATAACGTCCTGCCGTTTCAATAAACCAGTCTAAACGGTCAAAAGCATTACTGTACCAGTTTCCATTTTCGTCCACTAAATTTCTATACCATATTGGAAGTCTTATACAATTAACTCCCAGTCTTGCACAGTTTTCAAAATCCTTTGATGTCCAATAATTTTCCTCATATGTATTAATCAGCTCTGCTGCTCTTTCACTTCCCAAACGGTCTGTAAGTTGATTGATTATGTCCTGTTGACACCTTATATTTCCACTGGCGTCGTCACTTGTTGCTCCTTTTGTGGCACATAGCCATATTTCCTGTAGCATATACCCTCCGGCATTAACACCTCTTAAATATACTGTGTCACCATTGGTATTTTTAATTTCTTTTCCTTCTGTTTTCAAAAAATTAGGATAAACTTCCTTTTGTGTTGAAGCAGCTTTTACCGTATTTAACGTCATGGTACTCACATTAATACCTGTAATTATTAATGCAATACTTAATAATAAACTGCTTATCTTTTTCAATATATTCATAACTGTTCTCCTATAGATACAAAATCCACTGTTACTTTAGTCAAAAAGGTCTCCTATGTTTCCTCCTGTAACTTCCGGTGGTGAAAACCAATCTCTTGTTTCAGTGTCCCCAGGGCCATCCGGAGACGCAGTTGTCTCCGGTGTAAGGCTCACCATCATATTTTTATTAACTTCAAATTTTGTAACTATTACTTCCGGTGTTGTATATAATTTTCGTTTAATCATTTGCTTTCTCCTTTTCAACGCTACTTTCTTATATAGATTCCACCATTCCACTCATACTGGACTTTTCTATAATATCCTTTATAATTTCCTATCTTTTCAACTTCATTATAAATCCATTGGTTTAAGTCCGTATAAGTTGTACCTCGTGCATTGTTTAATGCATCTAACAGTTCCTTATTTTGTTCTTCCGTCAGATTCTTTGAATAAAATTCCTCTCTTTGTGAGTATTCACCCTTATAACTATTCTGACAGTAAATAAAGTCATTCATGTCTCTGTATACTGTATTTAACAGGTTATAATACTTGCTACTGGTACTTGTAACATTAAGAGTTTTCATCATTGCCTTAGCAATTCCGACTCTGTTATGCTGCATATCAACCAGATTTAATACATTATCATATAAGAACCTGTGTCCCTTTAATGTACTCATTTTCTGATTGCTGTAAAGATGCTTAGCTATCTCGTACATATCAACAGTATAAATATTATTTCCATATTCTATTTTTCCGTCTGCCATTTCAGCATATGCCCTTACAGTAACTTTTTCCTCTAATGTGTCAAACATGTAGCTTAAACACTTAAAAGTTAAACCATAGTAACTCCAATATTTTGTAGAGAACTCTGAACCGTCCTTTGTACTCCACTCTTTATACACACCATTTGGTGTTTCCTCATGTACTTTTA
Organism: Eubacterium sp. AF15-50; assembly: GCF_934835595.1. Taxonomy (NCBI): domain Bacteria; kingdom Bacillati; phylum Bacillota; class Clostridia; order Eubacteriales; family Eubacteriaceae; genus Eubacterium; species Eubacterium sp. AF15-50. The sequence goes on along the minus strand of NZ_CAKVZL010000032.1, from coordinate 12,400 downwards.
CGTTACTATTGCCCGATGCCCCTTCTTTTGTCATTAATTTTTCCAGCTGTTCCCTATCCTTTCCAACTGTTTCTCCTTTAATGGCATATACAACACCAAACTTTTTAACTTTCTTTCCTTTAATAGTATTTTTGCTTACTCTGCATACTACCCTGAAAGACGGACTATATTCAGATACTCCTCCTTTATCTTTATTTCCATTCATTTGGAAGCCCTGTACTTCCACATCACCTAAATCATTATAAGTATTGGTGCATGAAAGAACTGTATCTCCGGTTACTTTATTTACCGTAACTTCCCTTCCGTCTGTGCTGTCTCCCTGATTTATAACCCAGGAGGTTTTGTAATACTCATCACTATATATGTTAGTATCAACATCTTTTTTACTATAATCGTCCTCTGTTACTGTAACCTTACAATTGTTATATACGTATAACTCTATTTCTTCAGAGTGCTTTAAGCTAAACGTGTACTTTCCTGTTCCAGTTTCTGTAAGTCCTGTATCAGGAAGCTTTGCGGCATCTATTGCTTTTCCATCCTTTTCAATGGCTATTGCAAAGTTAAAGTTTTTATCCTTCTCAGCCATATTTCCTGATACATTTTTCTTTATGATAACTTTTCTAATAGGATTATAAATATTTATAAACTCAACAGAATTACCCTTAGCTGATGAATATGTAAATTCAGCAGTATATGCAAGATTTGTCCCATTAATATGGCTTATACCAACCTCTTCCTCTGTTCCGTTTTTATTAACTTTTTCTAAGTAATAAGGAAGATAATTGTTGCTTACAATCACCTCTTCTACTGTATATTGATTTTGATTTGTTAATTTTGCTCCATCGAAAGTAACGGTCTTAAAATATCCGCTTGCCTCTCCTCCCTGAGCCTTTTCTATCTTGGCAAAATCACTTTGATTAATAGTTTTACTTTGTAAAATATTACCTGATTTATCTTTCAGTTTTGCAACTATGGTGTAGCCATCAGGTATTGTATCTAAACCTTCTACCTTAACTGTTGCAACTACAATTCCACTTTTGTAATAAAGCTTTAATACATTGTGGTTATATGCCACCGTCATGTTTCTGTCGTTTTCATCTACATAGAAATCTTTAGAATCAGCATCATTTTCACCACTTATTTTTGCCTGATATAATGTAAGTTCACTAACTTCTGACGGACTAGGTACAGCCACTCTGTCATAAGGATTAACAGTACCATTTACTGTTAAATTATCCTGTTTTTGTCCATCAACATAATACTCAATGGTGTATGACTGTCTCTGCTCAAATGTTACATTATCCAATAAACTTCCTACAGTTTCATTTGCTGTATCACTTTCATTTCTCTTTGCACCTCCTGCTGAGACAAAGAAGAAACGTGTAATGTAGTTTTTATCTCCTGATGGAGCATTGTATATACCATTATGGTCATTCCACTCTCCTGCATTTTTCTTGCTTGTTACCTTCCACATAGTTGCAGTAACTCCGTCAGATAATGTAAGAGTTGTACCTGTTGTTCCCTCCTGATTGGTTTCTATAGCCTTAACGTCATCTCTGCTTATTAATGCCTTAATCTGCTCAGCTGTCGTATAATTTTTTGCATCTTTAGCTGACATTGCCACAACATACATACTGTTCTGACACCAGCGTCCTGCATAATCCAAATCCCAATAACACTGTGAATTAGGTGTTGTTAAAATATCCTGATATAATGCACCTACATTTTCACAGTTAAGCTCTGCAAACTGGTCTCCATGAGCATTGTTTTTGTACATTTCATCCTGTGTTACGGAGAACTGGGATACCTGTTCGTTTTCTCCTGAGGTTTTTAACTTTCTTCCATTTACAATTTCAATATCATGTCCTACACGGTTACTATTTGGCCCGTTAGTCCATCCCGGTGCTGTTGTTTTCCACATTAAACCTTCATATCCGTTAGGATACTGCTGTTCATCACCATTTGAGTTAAATGGGAAGATTTTTCCATCTTCATCTGTTGAAAACATTGCCGGATACTCAAAATCTCCATTTTGTATATTGTTATAATATTGTACTTTGTAAGAATGTGACCACTGTGTAGTGCCACTTTTTCTTACTCTGTAGTATTTACCACCGCCTAAATCTTCTGCAACGTGAACAATGTCATTTGTTATTCCATCCTTACTGTTTCCCAATATCTCAAGATCATATCTCTTCTTTGCCACATCAGTCCATGTTTCTCCGTCACTACTCTTTTGCCACTCATATGTACAGCCACTTTCAGGATTCTTAACACAAAGACTACCATTTTCGCTTAATTTATCTTCTATAATAATTGCCGACTTCCAAACTCTTACTTTATAAACCAAACTAAACTTTGCACTTGGACTTTCCTTGCCTAAATCAGCTGTTTCAAAAATCTGACATCCTATTTGTGTCTCAACATAATCTTTGTCTCCAAAATCAAGGTTTGCCGGTAGCTTATACTGAACAGTTGCCTGCTGTTGCTTCTTATAGGAAACTATTCCCTCATCATGACTTTCAGCACCTCTTAATTCATCACCTGAATTTCCTGATGACCAGTAAATTGTATGCTTTGATGCGTTATAATACAATTCTCTCGGGTTTACATAAAAATACAAATCCTTATTTGCTTCATATACAACGTCATATGTATCTCCTGTACCTATTACATCATCCTGTACAAGACTGCTGTCAATCATTCCCGCTTTTTCCGTATCCTGTAGTGCTGATATGGGATAAATTCCATAATTTTTCTTAGATTGACTAGTCCAATAATCTGTCTTATCTGTTTCTTTTCCCCACACTTCAAATTCATAAAGGGATAATCCCCAGCTTCCACCTCTTACTTTTTCATCTGTATATAATCTAACGTATCTTGTTTTTACATTATCCATATGAATGCTGTTTCCTAATTCAAGATTTGCATAATAGGCATCTTTTTGAATTTCATCAGCATCTCCCGGCTCTGTCCAGTCTGTAACAGTCCGATAATCCTTCCATGTTTCTCCGTCATCTGAAATCTGGATTTTAAAACTTTTTGCATAGGCACGCTCAAATTTCAAATCTACCGAATCTATTGCACACTGCTTTCCTAAATCAATCTGATACCATGGATTAGCGTCTTCCTTCGGTGCTGCCCATCTTGTGTCATTCTTTCCGTCTACTGCATTTTTAGGATTAGAAGTAGTTGCTCCATTATCAGAACTGCTTACCTTTACATCCTTTCCTACTGAAAGGTCTGACAGCTCTCCCTTAACTGCTGTACCATAAACTCTGATATCTCTTATGGACATTGCATTATGATATGCCATTTTTATACAACGTACTTTTACATATCTTGCCTTTCCTAAACATACGCCATCCGACTCATATTTAAGTTTGTCTGTATCTGTTGTTTTAAAACCTCTGATTGTTCTTGCAACAGTCCAATTTACCTTATCCCTTGAAACAAGAATCTGAAAATCATCAGGATATGCCTTTTCAAACATAATGCTGACTTTTTCAATTTCATATAATTTTTCAAGGTCAATTATGAAATATCCTTTATCACCACTTTCACCACTTCCCCATCTTGTGTCTTCATCTTCATCTACGGCATTTTCTGCGCCAAAATCAGTCTGTGAACCGGACGCCTCCACCGGCTTACCAAAGGCAAGGTTATCCTTATCAGTAACTCTTTCCAACTTGAAATAGTCTACATTTGCCTGCTGCCATGAATTGCTTTCAGAATAAGGAATATTAGAAGCACCTGTAATATCAATTACATTTACTCCCTTATTTAAGGTAACTTCAGTAGATATTGTTTTAACTGTTGTCCATCCACCTGTAACAGGTGCTGAAATACTTGTCCAACTTGAATTACCTGTACTGTTAATTCTGCAATCAATGTTTGTATCTTTTGAACTTCCTGATGCATACGCAACAGTGAGTTTATACTTTCCTGCATGTTTTACGTCAACATAAGAAGTAAGGTACGCCCTGCCATTATCCGGCCATGCGTTCATTCCACCTACTGCTTTTCCATTAGAAAACGCATTATCTTCCTGTATATTATGTTCGCTATCTGCATCTCCCTGAATGTAAGCATGGGCATTTTCTGCTTCGTGCTTATCATTACTGTCTGAAACCGTTTCCGGTTCGTACTCAAACTGGAAATAATCAAGATTACATGCTCCCTTTGAGCCATCCGCAACAAATTTTAAATATATTTCATGATTTCCTGATGGAATACTAATGTTTTCTGACGTATCAACATAAGTTGTCCAGTCAGAACCTGTTCCCGTTGTTTGCACTGTAGCAACAGGCGTTCCTGACATTGAGCTGTCATCAACATATATTTCAACTTTTCCACCATTATCATTTTTTACGCTGTTTCTTAAATATATCTTTGATACCTTCCTATCAAAGAAAACATTGTATTCTGCCCATTTTCCATTTCTAAGTCCTCCAAGATTTTTTCCATCTACATAACTGTCATTTTCACCTTCTACTGTTATATCCCCTGAACTTTTAGAAAAAGCCTCTGCCTGTATTTTATTTCCTTTTAATGTTGTATCTAAAACGCCTGAAAATGCCAATTTAACATCTTCACTATATTCCAATGTAAAACAGTCTATGTTTAACCATTCGTCCCAGACATTTTTGCCATCCCCACGTCCAGTTGTTGTTCCGTCTTTCCAAACCCATACTGCTCCTGAAATATCAATTTTATTAATTCCCTGTTTTAATTCAGCATTTACATCTACAGATTTTACCTCATCCCATGAGGAACCTACATCTGTTATGTCACAGGTGTTCCAACTGCCATTATTTATTCTGTATTGAAGTGATGTGGTCATAGTTCCGGAATACTTTATTTTCATATTATAGTATCCTGCATTTGCAGCTTTAACATAGGTAGTTAAATATGAACGGTCATGTTCCATATATGTATTCATTTTTCCTATTGCCGCACCATTTGAGTATTTATCGCTTGACTCTTTAGATACCTTATTTCCGGCAGTGCCTCTTACATATGCATGAGCCTTTTCTGCCTCATGCTTTATATTTGCATTTTCCGGCTTATATTCAAACTGGAAATAATCAAGATTACATACATAATTCTTTCCTGTGTCTGTAGTGAATTTCAAATATATTTTGTGATTTCCCGCAGATATATTAACCTCACCGGATATATCAGTATATGTGCTCCAACTTCCTGTGGAACTTACATTTATAGTTGTAACAGGTGTTCCTGACATTGTGCTGTCGTCAACATAAACATCTATTTTTCCTGCTGAATTTTCATTACCACTATATCTTAAATATATTCTGGATGTCATTCTGTCAAAATTAATGTTATACTGAACCCATTTTCCGTCTGACAGTCCTCCTATATTTTTGCTTCCACTGGCTGAGGAATTATCATCATCTTTTACTCCATCAGCTCTACTGTCTGTATTCTCTGCCTCTATTTTATTACCAACAGTTTCTTTATTTCCAACAGAAAATTCTTCAAAAGCTTTCTTACTATAAGATTTTTCCTGCTCATTTCCGTAAATACCTACCTCATAAAGGGAAATTCCGTTATACTGTCCTCCGTTGTAACCACTTTTTTTGTAGGTACGCTGTACAGCTTGTATTTTTATATATCTTGCATTAACTGCACTAAATTCTATTTTATCCACCCTTGCATATGAATCCGAATTATAGGCTTCACTGTTGTAAACTGTGGTAATAAGGCTGTAATCTGTTCCATTTTCTGATTTATAAATATTATATACAGTGGCATTGGCCTGCTCCCAGCTTAAATATACCTTCTCCACACTGTATGTTGCCCCTAAGTCCACAGTATAGTATGTGTCATCACCACTTGGATTATACCATCTTGTATTTGCATCATTATCAATAGCCCCACTTATAGGAGTACTGCTATTCTCCTCTCCACTGGCTGTGGCAGATACTCCGTTATTTCTCACATAGTTATAATACTGGTCATTTAAAATGTCTGAAAAAGCCTCTCCTGTATTATTTGTCTTTTTTGTAAAGACTCCGGTGTCACTAATGGTACTTTCTACCGATGCTTTAGCCTCACTTCCAAATATGCCTATTTCCCTTATAGATACACCATAACGTCTGTTGTTGCCTGAATCTGCCAAATAAGAATCACCAACATCTGTTATTTTTACGTATCTTGCAGACACTGCATTACTTAATGCTACAGTATCCACCCTGTTTTTAGGGTCTGTATAATCACTTATTTTAACCCTTGAAACTTCCTTGTAACTTCTTCCATCATTTGAAATTTCTATTTTGTAGTCAATGGAACTTGCTACTTCCCAGCTAATCCCAATTTTAGACACGGAATAACTTTGCTTTAAGTCGATTTGAATCCAGTGTCCTTTTGTACGGTTCGAATTAGCCCATCTTGTATCTGTTTTTCCATCAACAGCTTTAGATGCATCCCTGCCATCCTCAACACCGTCATCAGAAGTTGTATTGACGCCATATTTAATGTAATTATATAAGTCTCCGTCTTTGTCGCCAAATGCCTTCTCAGTATTATCCTCCATGGTGACATTTGCATTGGTTGCCGTAGCAGATGCCGCAGCTTTAACATTGATATTCGTCACTGAAATACTTGTCATCGTCATACTTACGGCAAGAACCGTCGCAAGCACTTTTCTTAGTAACTTCTTCACTTTTTTCTCCTCCAAAATATTTAATAAAAATCCCTTTTGCACATAATATATTATACTGCATTTATTTTCCAAAATCACTTTGATGAAAGTATCAATTTTTCATTATCAGTGTTCTTTTTTTGTAATTATGCATAATAACGCAACGATATCTGTATTTTTATCTGTGTGTTGAAAGATACACTATAAAAGGACAGCCTTCCTATTTTGGGGAAATACTGTCCTTTTATCTTTACTATCTTATTCTTTTATTTACATACTTTGCCTTATATTTAGAATAAACTATTGTCTGATCTTTATATAAACCATAGTATCCTGACAGGGCATAGCTTATTGATATGGCAATTAAATAATACGATACCCCCTCAAATCCAAATAATTCAAAGGAAATGAGCATTGATGTAACAGGGCAGTTGGTAATTCCACAAAACACCGCCACCATTCCTGCCGCTGCAGCTAATTCCGGTGTAAATCCTATGATTTGTCCACATACACATCCAAAGGTTGCACCTATACAAAATCCCGGAACTATTTCGCCTCCGCGGAATCCTGCCCTCATGGTTATTGCAGTCAAAACCATTTTCCACACAAAATCAAGAGGTCGTGCCCTGCCGTTTATAGCACGGGCAATTAACTCACTTCCTGCTCCCATGTAATCACTCGTATTTAGGAAGAGCGTTATCACAATTACAACACATCCTGCCACAAAAACACGAATATATGGATTCTTAAGGCATTTTGTATAAATTTTGGAGGCTATTTTTAGTGCAATACAAAACAGTATGCTTACTGCTCCGCACACTGCAGCAATAACGCCCATTTTTAATCCGTTTTCAATGGTGATTTCAGGAATATTGGTAACATTAAAAACTTCCGGATGAATTCCTAATCCTGCTGCAAACTCTGCTGCTATTATTGATGCTATAACACAGGGCAGCAATGCGGCATAATACATAACTCCAACACTTACTACTTCCATGGCAAAAACTGCCGCTGCCATGGGAGTTCCAAACACCGCTGAAAACGCGGCACTCATTCCACACATTACCATAACATGCTGGTCAAATTCATCTAGCTTCACTATTCTCCCAAGCTGATTGCCTATGCTTCCACCAAACTGTATTGCCGCACCCTCTCTACCTGCCGAACCTCCTGTTAAGTGGGTTAGCAGGGTTGCCACAAAAATCAAGGGAGCTGATTTAATGGGGACATCATCTTTAGACCTGATGGTGGATAAGACCTGATTTGTTCCCCTATCATCCTTGTCTAACATCTGATACATAAAAACAATAATCAGTCCGGCAATGGGAAGAAACAGAAATACCCATGGGCTGCCGGTTCTAAACTTTATTGCTCCTTTTATGCAACCTGCAAACACGCTACTTGCTCCACCTACTATAACTCCTGTAAGTATGGCAAGAATTATCCATTTGAAAAAAGTAGTAATATCCTTTTTCATCCTGCCTTCATAATAATGAACTACTGCCTTATTTCGTTCTTCCCTTGTCATATTTTTGCTATCTATATGCATTGTATTTTCTCCCTGCACGGAGATAAAAAGTCCGACATCACAGAACATAACCGGCATTCTGTAACGTCGGACCTTACATGGAAAACTCTTGTATTCTCCTACAAACTCCGCTGTTAATTACCCTCTAAAATATATTTATTTTAATTATACACTGTATTTTCAGAGTGTCAATTAACAGTATCTCTTCCTTATTATATGTAATCTTTTGTTTTGTGCATCAGACATTAATCTATGCTTCTGTACTTTCCTTTTTAGCACTGAATAATTTCTTTAAACAACTGAATGCAACCAACACTCCAAGAACCATAAGAAGTACCGCAACTATAAACTGAAGTCCGTCTACAAGGAATGTAGCATTGCCATTTACCATATTAGCAACTAATGCAATTGTCTTCTGAACTAATGCCGTAAAGGTTACTGCTAACATTACAAACATTGGTATGTACAATGTCCAGCCTGTTCTTCCTGTTGTTTTAAGGAATACTGCTAATGCAATTAAAACTAATGCTGCAAGAAGCTGGTTTGCAGAGCCAAATAAAGGCCATACATTGTTGTATCCACCAAGAGTAAGTAAATATCCAAAGAATAATGTTATAACTGTTGCAAAATATTTATTAGTTAAAACCTTCTGCCATACAGGCATTTTGGATGTGTCTGTTGTGTCGCCATAGAATAATTCCTGGAATGACATTCTTCCGATTCTGGCAACTGAATCTAATGATGTAAGGGCTAATGCTGATACACACATTGTCATGAAAACTGTTGCAACCTGTACAGGTAATCCTAATTTTTCCAAAAATCCTGCAACACCATTTGAAAAGATTGTAAAAGGTGTTCCATCAGGCTTTGTTCCATTTACTGCAACTGCGCCTACAACTACAAGAGATATTATTCCCAGCAATGATTCAACTACCATGGCTCCATATCCAACCATCGGCATATCTTTCTCATTGCTAATTGTTTTTGATGATGTTCCTGATGATACAAGGCTATGGAAACCTGAAACTGCACCACATGCAATTGTTACAAATAATGTAGGAAACAAATAATTTCCTCCTACGTTAAATCCGTTGTAGGCATTTAACTGCATTGTAGGATGTGCAACTACTACACCAATTACTGCTCCTGCAATCATGCCTAATAACATAAAGGTTGTCATGTAGTCTCTAGGCTGCATTAAAAGCCACATTGGCATAACTGATGCCAGGAATAAATAAGCCATAACAATGTATATCCAAGCTGTTTTTGTTGCATAAATAGGAAGTTTCATACCTATTGCAAACATAGCTACCAAAAGTGCAATGGCAATTACAGCACGTACTATTTCATTCATTTTTCCTACACGTTTTTGAATTACTCCAAAAACAACTGCTACAACAATAAATAACATTGATATGGAAGCTGCTGCTGAATTTGCGTAGCTTACGCTTTCTTTCATTCCTGCAACTCCTTTACCTACGAAGGTTCCTGCAACCATATCTGTAAATGCTGCAATTACCAGTAATGTAAACAACCAGCAAAACAGCATAAATAATTTTCGTCCGCTTCTTCCGATATATTTTTCAATAATCATTCCCATGGATTTTCCTTCGTTTTTAACTGATGCATATAATGAACCGAAATCCTGAACAGCTCCAAAGAATAATCCACCAATTACTAACCATAACAAAACTGGAACCCATCCGAATACTGATGCAAGTATAGGCCCTGTTACAGGTCCTGCTCCTGCAATTGATGAAAACTGATGTGCAAATACCGTAAATTTAGATGATGGCACATAATCCTGTCCGTCTTCATGAGTGTATGCCGGTGTTTTTGCCTTAGCATCGATTCCCCATTTATTTGCCAACCAACGTCCGTAAAATAGATAGCCGGCACCTAAAACTACAATTCCGATTAAAACAATAACTAAACCATTCATTTCTTTCTTTCGCAAAAATGCGACTCCTTTCTTATATTTGCAAAGAGTCTATATCGAAGGGATTTCTATTAAGTAAAAAAACCTCCGTCCTTATTCTACATAAAGACGAAGGTTAAAACTTCCGCGTTACCACTCTACTTGTCATTTCCATGACCACTCAGTCTCATCTCACAAGCCTACGCTATAGAAATAAGCTTCTTTTTAACGGTAGAAAACCGGTGACACCTACTATTCTAAAGGAACTTCAGTGCACTGCTCACAGAGGATAATCATTAAAAACATACACCGGCTCACACCAACCGCCGGCTCTCTTTAGTACTTACTTTCCAATGACCTTATTCTGCTCTTCGCATTTTCTCTTTGTTGACACCCACGATAGCACTGTGTGAAAAACTTGTCAATGCTGCTTTTAAAAAACTTTGTTTGTTTTAATTCTACTTTATTTTTTTAAGTGTCTGGTTGCTTTTTGTATATTTTTTTAATTTTTTTTACAAATTTTCTTTTATGTCTTCTACTATCTGCTTTGGTGTCAAATGATTGTCCCTTAACACTTTCTCCAGATTGTAGCGGTCAAGAAATTCTGTTTTGATTCCATAATTTAAAACTTTCATGTCTGTATTTCCATAGAATCCTGAAATTTTCTGACCAAAGCCACCATCTAAAAAGCCGTCTTCTAACGTAATAACAACTTTATGGTTCTCTTTTAAACCATTAAGAGTGTTTTGATCTAATCCTGTTATATAATAAGGATTAACAATTGTTGCATTGATTCCTGTACTTTCTTTTAAAAGTATGGCAACTTCCTTACCTAAGTGGTAAAATCCACCAAGTCCAATTATGGCAACATCACTGCCCCTTTCAGTAATTTCGTAAGTATTAAGTCTGCTAAAATCCTTTAAAGCCGTTTTGCCATCAGAAATAAGCTTTCCTCCGGGCACTTTAATTGCCACCGGATAATCCTTCTGCTCAATGCTCCAATCAAGCATTGCCAAATATTCCTCTTTAGTTGTTGGTGCTAAATAAACAAGATTTGGAATATTTGACATCATTGGAATATCCTGTAAACCAATGTGGGTAACATCATTCATGCCATATACGGAGCCTGCGAAAGTAACAATAGTTGCAGGATTTTTATCAATACACAAATCCTGTGAAATCTGATCGAAAGCACGCTGAATAAATGTGCTGTAAACACCAAATACAGGCTTTCCTCCGTTTTTTGCAATACCGGAAGCCATGGCAACTGCCGTTTCCTCTGCAATTCCCACATCTACAAACTGACTTCCTGCCTCTTTTCTTTTATCCTCTGTAAATCCCATTATAGTAGGAGTTCCTGCTGTAATTGCCACAACTTTTGAATCCTTCTTCATTTTATCCAAAAGGTAGACATTAGTTACGGATGAATAATCCTCTCCGTCAAAAGTATATAACGGCTTACCTGTTTCAATATCAAATGGAGCACAAAAATGCCATTTTTCCTTGTTATGCTCTGCTATTTCATAACCTTTTCCCTTTAGGGTTTTAATATGGACAACTACAGGCTTTTTACTGTCTTTAACCTGTTTAAAAGCCTCAATAAGGGAAGTAACATCATTTCCTTTGTCCACATAAATATAATCAAAATTCATTGCCTTAAATAAATTACACTGAGCCTGTCCGTCTGTCTTCCTAAGAAGCTTCAGATTTTTGTATATGCCTCCATGGTTTTCGGCAATGGACATATCATTATCATTTACCACAACAATAAAATTACTGTTCATTTCACCGGCAACATCTAAGCCCTCTAATGCTTCACCACCACTTAATGAGCCATCACCAATTACGGCTATTACGTTGCCGTCCTCACCATTTAAATCCCTTGCCTTTGCCAAACCACAGGCAAGACTTACAGATGTGGATGTATGACCTATCGTAAAGAAATCATGCTCACTTTCCTTTGGATTGGTAAATCCTGACACATCATCGTAATGTTCCTCATACAAATATGCATCTTTTCTTCCTGTAAGCATTTTATGTGGATAGCTTTGATGAGAAACATCATATACTATCTTGTCCTTAGGTGAATTAAAAACGTAGTGAAGTGCTATTGTTGCCTCCACCATACCAAAGTTTGGTCCGAAATGTCCGCCATGTTTACTTGCTCTTTTAAGTAGTGCCTGTCTCATTTCATCCGCCAACACCTCAAGCTGCGAGTCTGTGAAATAAAGTCTGTAAATAGACATTCTATGATAAGTGATGGAGCTGTAAGTTCATGAAATGAGCTTGC
>NZ_CAKVZL010000031.1:17881-21640 GCF_934835595.1 Eubacterium sp. AF15-50 | reverse complement strand
GGATAAATATTTTGCTGGGGAAGAGTTTACATATGAGGAAATATCAAAGGCTCTTCGTAAAAGTGTAATAAGCTGTGATATTGTTCCGGTTCAGATAGGTTCAGGTGTAAGCTGTCAGGGAGTAAACAGCTTTCTTCAAACCTGTGAAAAATATTTTCCTAGTGCTAATAAGGCAGAGGTGCTTAAAAAGGCAACCAATGTAGATACAGGTGAAGAGGTAGTGGCGGATTTTGACTGCAACAAGCCTGTTTCAGCATATGTTTTTAAGACTATTATGGATCCTTTTGTTGGAAAATACTCCCTGGTAAAAGTTCGTACAGGGATACTGAAAGCCGGAGATACAGTTTATAATGCCACAAAGGATGTGGAAGAGAAACTTGCCAAATTATATGTTATGCGGGGAAAGAATGTAATTGAGGTTGACAGATTGTATTCAGGAGACATTGGCGCAATAGGAAAGCTGGCATCCACCAGAACCGGCGATACTTTATCTACAAGGCAGTGGCCTATAGAATATCATCCGACAACAATGTCAAAGCCTTATACATATATGGCATATCGTGCTGTAAATAAAGGTGATGAAGATAAAATGGCACAGGCTCTTACCAAGCTTTGCATTGAGGATTTAACACTGAAAACCGTATCAGATGAAGAAAACAGACAGTCGTTGATTTATGGAATCGGGGAACAGCAGTTGCAGATTGTGGCATCAAAGCTTGAAGACAGGTATAAGGTAAAGGTGGAACTTACAAAGCCAAGAATAGCTTTCAGGGAAACCATAAGAAAGAAGGCACAGGTACAGGGAAAACATAAAAAACAGTCAGGAGGACACGGACAGTACGGAGATGTTGTTATGGAGTTTGAACCTTCAGGGGATTTGTCAAAACCATATATTTTTGAAGAAAAGATATTTGGTGGAGCTGTACCTAAGAATTTCTTCCCAGCGGTGGAAAAAGGTTTACAGGAATGTGTTAAGGCAGGACCGTTAGCAGGTTATCCTGTAGTGGGAGTTAAGGCAACTTTAACAGATGGTTCCTATCACCCGGTGGATTCTTCAGAAATGGCATTTAAAATGGCAACCATTATTGCATTTAAGAAAGGATTTCTGGAGGCAGGACCTGTTTTGTTAGAGCCGATTGCTTTACTTAGTGTTACGGCACCTGATAAGTATTCAGGAGACATAATGGGAGATTTAAATAAAAGACGGGGACGAATACTTAATATGACTCCAAAGGACGGAAAGCAGTTAATAGAAGCGGAAGTTCCTATGTTAGAGTTATATGGATATTCTACATCCCTTCGTTCAATAACCGGTGGAAGTGGTGAATTTGAATATGTTGTATCCCGTTATGAACAGGCACCTCCTGATGTTCAGGAAAAACAGATACAGGACAATGCTTAAAAATAATCAAGGGGAAAGAGTAAATCTCACCTTGACAATATGAAATATAAATTTTAGAATAAAGGAAACCGTTGACTAAGAGTAAGTAGTCATGTGAGATGTTTTTCAGAGAGTTGCCGTTTGGTGTGAGGCAATAGACTATCAGTGATGAATGGACTTAGGAGGGCAGCTTGAAACTATTTAGATGGAAGTAGACGCTGACGGAGACTCACCGTTAAAAGAGAGCGCATATGATGGTATGCAGTGAGTGAATGTGTTATACATTAATTTGGGTGGCACCGCAGAAGTATTTTATGGCTTTTGTCCCTTAATATTTAAGGGACAAAGGCCTTTTCTTTTTGTTTATCCTATCAATGAGAAATTCCAAAATCTTTTGTCCCAAAATCATTATTATTTTTTGAGGAGGACATATGAACACACAGAAATTTGAAGAAATTGAACATTTACTTGAGGATTACAGCATGATTCCAATATGCAAGGAAATATATGCAGATGTAATCACACCTATTTCATTACTTAGGAAGATGGAGGTCTTTGGGAAAAACTTCTTTCTTTTAGAAAGTGTGGAGGGTGGAGAAAACATAAGAGAGGGAGATATTTTTCAGGGAGTTATTTCAAGACGTTTTGAAGCGGAATATAAGGGAAGCTTTTTAAATGCTTACAGAGTTTTGAGAACCACTAATCCTTCACCATATATGTATTTTATACAGTCAGAAGATATGCAGATAGCCGGAGCTTCTCCGGAAACCATGGTTAAGTTAGTGGATAGGGAACTTACAACATTTCCTGTGGCAGGAACAAGACCAAGGGGAAAAACACAGGCGGAGGATATGGAAAATGAGAACAGTCTTTTAAAAGATGAAAAGGAATTGGCTGAGCATAATATGTTAGTGGATTTGGCAAGAAATGATATAGGAAAGATTGCCCGGTACGGAAGCGTGCATGTGGAAGAATATATGAAAATACATAGATTTTCAAAGAATTAACCGGGCATTAAAAGCAGGTGCAAGGATGATAGGTGTTAATAACAGAGATTTAAAAACTTTCAAGGTTGATATTTCAAACAGTGAAAGACTTCGCAGGCTTGTTCCAGATAATGTATTGTTTATTGCAGAAAGCGGCATTAAAACCAACGAAGATATAAGAAGGCTTAAAGAAGCAAAAGTTAACGGAGTTCTTATTGGTGAGACGCTAATGAGGGCAAAAAATAAAAAAGAAATACTTGATGAATTGGCAAAATAGCAGAAAGGAAGAAAAGAGATGAGCAAAGGAAGATTTGGTATTCATGGCGGACAGTATGTTCCTGAAACATTAATGACAGCCATAAACGAAGTGGAAGAAGCATATGAATTTTATAAAAATGACAAAGGGTTTAATGAGGAATTAACAGATTTATTAAACAACTATGCAGGAAGACCGTCACTTTTGTATTATGCAGAAAAAATGACAAAGGATTTAGGGGGAGCAAAAATTTATTTAAAGCGTGAAGATTTAAATCATACAGGCTCCCATAAAATAAACAATGTTTTAGGACAGGTATTGCTGGCAAAAAAAATGGGAAAGACCCGTGTAATAGCAGAAACAGGAGCAGGACAGCATGGGGTGGCAACAGCAACGGCAGCATCTCTTATGGATATGGAATGTGAAATATTCATGGGAAAGGAAGATTGTGAGAGACAGGCATTAAATGTTTTCAGAATGGAACTTTTAGGGGCTAAGGTTCATGCAGTTACCAGTGGAACCATGACTCTTAAGGATGCCGTAAATGAGGCAATGAAGGAATGGACTAACAGAATGGATGATACATTGTATGTGTTAGGCTCAGTAATGGGACCTCATCCTTTTCCTACAATTGTAAGAGATTTTCAAAGTGTAATCAGTAAGGAAATTAAGGAGCAGTTAATGGAAAAAGAAGGAAGACTTCCTGATGCAGTTATTGCCTGTGTAGGTGGAGGCTCAAATGCCATGGGAGCATTTTATAATTTTATTGAGGATAAATCAGTTGAGTTAATAGGATGCGAGGCAGCAGGACTTGGAGTTGATAATCCTAAAAATGCAGCAACAGTGGCAAATGGAACAGAAGGTATATTTCATGGAATGAAATCACTGTTTTGTCAAAATGAAGACGGACAGATTGCACCGGTATATTCCATATCAGCAGGTCTGGATTATCCGGGAATAGGACCGGAACATGCCAATTTACATGATACGGGAAGAGCAAGATATGTTCCGATTACAGATGTGGAGGCAGTAGAGGCTTTTGAATATTTATCAAGAACAGAGGGAATTATTCCTGCAATTGAAAGTTCCCACGCCATTGCTTATGCAATGAAATACGCAAAAACATTAAGTAAGGA
>NZ_CAKVZL010000031.1:2224-17871 GCF_934835595.1 Eubacterium sp. AF15-50 | reverse complement strand
ATATAGAGGAGTACAGATTTATGAGTAAGGTAAGTGGAGCATTTAAAAATGGAAAGGCATTTATAGCATTTATAACAGGGGGAGACCCGGATTTAGAAACAACAAAGAAGCTGATTTTAGAAATGCAGGATAAGGGTGCAGATATAATTGAAGTGGGAATACCTTTTTCAGACCCTATAGCAGAGGGAAGTGTTATTCAGGAGGCAGACCTTAGGGCATTAAAGGGAGGCTGTACAACTGACAAACTTTTTGATGCAATTAAGGAAATCAAAGATGAAGTATATATTCCTTTGATTTTTATGACATATATTAATGTAATATTCAGATATGGAACAGAAAAGTTTATGAAAAGATGTGTGGAATGTGGAATTTTAGGGGTAATAGTTCCTGACTGTCCTTATGAGGAAAGAGAGGAATTAGCACCTTATTGTGATAAGGAAAACATAGATTTGATTCCACTTATTGCACCTACATCAAAAGAGAGAATTGCCAAAATTGCAAAATCAGCAAGGGGATTTGTATATGTGGTTTCATCTCTTGGAGTAACAGGGGTAAGAAGCAACATTACAACAGATATAGGGGCAATGACTAAAATAGTAAAAGAAAACACTGATGTTCCATGTGCCATAGGTTTGGGTATAGGTACTCCAAAGCAGGCAAAGGAAATGAGTGTATACGCTGAGGGTGTTATCGTAGGTAGTGCCATTGTTAAAATTGTGGCAAAATACGGAAAAGACAGTGTTTCATATGTAGGAGAATATGTGAAAGAAATGAAGGATGCCATAATATAAACTACACTTCTTGAAAAATGACGATAATGTTGTATAATATAAATTTGAGGTCGAAGGTATTTTTCAAAAATAAGCTTTTGATTGTTCAGACCTTTAGCATGAATAACATCACACAGAGGTAGAAATTTTGAGTGTAAAACATAAACTTCAAAACAAAAAACTAAAGAATGCTTTAATAATGATTATTGAAATTTTAATTGTTTCAGGCATAATTTTTGGCGTGCTGATGTACTTTCAGGGAAAGGTAAATAAAGAGGCTGAAAAAGCCGGCGGTCTTAGTGGTAAAGGTATAGAAAATGAGACTAAAAAGGCAGATGTTGAGGGCTTGGATGATTATTATATC
The DNA here is from genome assembly GCF_934835595.1 of Eubacterium sp. AF15-50. Classification (NCBI taxonomy): domain Bacteria; kingdom Bacillati; phylum Bacillota; class Clostridia; order Eubacteriales; family Eubacteriaceae; genus Eubacterium; species Eubacterium sp. AF15-50. Next base: position 16,737 of record NZ_CAKVZL010000031.1, on the reverse strand, counting down.
CAGATTAATAAAAAGCTTAATGCTTTAATTGTTTACCGTTATTCAAAAGATAGGAAAACAAAGACGGCATATAAGAGCTTTAGATGTTCCGTTGGACGTGATTTGAAAAAAGGAAAGTATAAAACATCAAAGACCTATTCCTGGCTTGATATTAATGGTAGCTGGCATAAAAACAACACTATGTTTGGAGACAGTTCCTGGATACAGTCGGCAGGATACAACAATAAGTATAACTATACTTTAAATAAAAGTTCATACAATGCAATTGGAAAGAAAAAAAGTTACGGAGCCTGTGTACTGTTAAGTGCAGGGGATTCTGACTGGATTTATGAAAATTGCAAAACAGGGACAGAGGTTTCTGTTGTAAACGGACAAAAGGGTGACAAATTACAGGTGCCTTTTGAAGAATTTACAAAGGCACAAAAGTATTGTGGCTGGGACCCTACCGACACAGAAAGTGACAATCCGTACATGAAAATAAAAAACGGAGAACTTGTAAGTGGCAGCGATACTGTTTATGTGGAAAGAGGCTACAAACCTAATTATTTAGGTAATATTTTGTTATATGATGAAAATGGTAAAAACAAAACAGGTTTAGTTAAATACAATAAAATAAATACTGATGAAACAGGAGATATAAAGGTTACTTTTAAGTATAAGCTTTCTTCAAAAAAGACTTTAAAGCTTACACAGAAATTTAAGGTTATTGACACGATACCACCTAAGGTTTCATGTTCTAAGGATAGCTTTGTATATGAAGTTGCAAGTAAAGACAAAAAAGACATGAATAGTGAGTCTAACATAACTGACATAACTAATATGGTTAAGGCATGCGCCTCTACCAATGAAAGTGGAAGCAAAATAACCGTATATACAGTTAATAAGGATGAGTTAGATGAAGGAGAGTTTCCGGTAGTAATAAAAGCACAGGATTTGGCTGGAAATGTGGGTTCGTATCAGGTAATGGTGAAGATAGTTTTAAGAGATTCAGGCTCAAATAAGAAATATACACCGCCAAAGGATTTAGAAAAGATAAGAAAGCAGAAAGCCGGTCTTGAAGAAACAACTAAAAAGCCGGAGAAAAAAAAGAAGAAAGAGAAAACAACAAAAGATGTTTCACAGGATGAAACAGAAGAATAAAGGATATTAAAGTTAAATAAATTTGGCTTTAAAATATAAGTGGATTAATACCACACCATATTATACATGCAATTTTTTAGGAGGAATTAAATTATGGCAACACCTTATAATCATAAGGAAATCGAAAAAAAGTGGCGTCATAATTGGGAAATATCACCAATTAATAAAGATACCACAAAACCAAAATACTATTGTCTTGATATGTTCCCATATCCGTCAGGTTCAGGTCTTCATGTAGGACACTGGAGAGGATATGTTATCAGCGATGTATGGAGCCGTTATAAGATGCTTCACGGATATCATATCATTCACCCTATGGGATGGGATGCTTTTGGACTACCTGCAGAAAATTACGCAATTAAAATGAAGACACATCCTGCAAAATCAACAGCAGATAATATTGCAAACATTAAGAGACAGATTAATGAAATAGCAGCTCTTTATGATTGGGATATGGAAGTCAATACAACAGATCCTAAGTTCTATAAGTGGACACAGTGGATTTTTGTTCAGATGTTTAAGAAAGGACTTGCTTATCAGAAGGAAATGCCTATTAACTGGTGTCCTTCATGTAAAACAGGTCTTGCAAACGAAGAGGTTGTAAACGGATGCTGTGAAAGATGTGGCGCAGAAGTTACAAAGAAAAATCTTAAACAGTGGATGCTTAAGATTACGGCATATGCAGACAGACTTTTAAGCGACCTTGACAAGCTGGACTGGCCTGAAAAGGTTAAAAAAATGCAGACAGACTGGATTGGTAAGTCATATGGAGCAGAGGTTGATTTTAAATTAGAAAATTCAGATAAGAAGATTACAGTTTATACAACAAGACCTGATACACTTCATGGTGCAACATTTATGGTACTTGCACCGGAACATGCCATGGCAAGAGAACTGGCTACACCGGAAACAGAAAAAGATGTGGAAGCATATATCCAGATGGCAGCAAATAAGTCATCAGTAGACAGACTTCAGGGAAAAGAAAAAACAGGTGTATTTACAGGAAGTTATGCAATTAACCCACTTAATGGTGCAAAGGTTCCAATCTGGCTTTCAGATTATGTACTTGCAGATTACGGTACAGGAGCTATTATGTGTGTACCTGCACATGATGACAGAGACTTTGAATTTGCAACTAAATTCAATATTCCTATTATTCAGGTTATTGCAAAAGACGGAAAAGAAATAGAAAATATGACAGAAGCTTATACAGAAGCTGTAGGAACTATGATTAATTCCGGTGAATGGAACGGAATGGAATCATCAGTTCTTAAGAAGGAAGCTCCTCATATTATTGAGGAAAAGGGCTTTGGAAGAGCAACTGTTAATTATAAGTTACGTGACTGGGTATTCTCAAGACAGAGATATTGGGGTGAACCTATCCCAATCATACATTGTCCTGATTGTGGACCTGTTCCGGTACCGGAAGACCAGTTACCGTTATTACTGCCGGATGTTGAATCATATGAACCAACAGGTACAGGTGAATCACCACTTGCGGCAATTGATGAGTGGGTAAATACAACATGTCCATGTTGTGGTAAGCCTGCTAAACGTGAAACAAACACAATGCCACAGTGGGCAGGTTCATCATGGTATTTCTTAAGATATGTTGATAACAAAAACGATAAGGAATTAGTATCTAAGGAAAAAGCAGATAAGTATTTGCCTGTAGATATGTATATCGGTGGTGTAGAGCATGCAGTATTGCACTTACTTTACTCAAGATTCTATACAAAGTTCTTATATGATATAGGTGTTGTGGATTTTGAGGAACCATTTAAGAAATTATTTAATCAGGGTATGATTACCGGTAAAAACGGTATCAAAATGAGCAAATCCAAGGGAAATGTTGTTTCACCTGATGATTTAGTAAGGGATTACGGTTGTGATTCATTAAGAATTTATGAAATGTTTGTAGGACCACCTGAACTTGATTCCGAATGGGATGAGAGAGGTATTGATGGCGTTTACAGATTTATTACTAAATTCTGGAAGTTAGCCGTAAACAGCATTGAAGCTGATGTAAAGGCTACAAATGAAATGGTTAAATTACGTCACCAGATGATACACACTATCACAAGACGTTTAGAGGACTTTAGCTTAAATACCGTTGTTTCAGGTTTCATGGAATACAATAACAAGTTCAACGAAATCGCTAAGAAGGAAGGCGGAGTTGACAAGGAAACAATCGAAACATTCGTAACACTTTTATCACCTTTTGCACCACATATTGCAGAAGAGTTATGGGAGATGCTGGGAAAAGAAGGAAGCGTATTTGAAAATAACAAGTGGCCGGAAGCTGACGAGGATCTGATGAAGGATGATGAAATTCAGGTTCCTGTACAGATTAACGGTAAGACAAAGGTTGTTATCAGTGTACCTGCTGACATTTCAAAGGATGATGCCATAGCACAGGGCAGGGAAGCTTTAGGTGACAAATTAACAGGAAACGTTATTAAGGAAATTTATGTTCCGGAAAGAATTATAAATATTGTTGCTAAATAATATATAGTGAATATATTACAAAAAAAGCTGTCATGGAGTTAATAAGTTCATTAACCCCAGGGCGGTTTTTTTGTGACTTAGAGAGTAAAATAAGACCTGCGTTTGTGAAAAACAATGCAGGTCTTATTTTTGGTTGCTCATTAAAAGATTATACTTATGCTATATACAGTCGAAAATTCCTGTCATTTAGAATTTTTGCCGGTTCGTTTATTTTTCTCTAACATTGCCATAATACGTTTCACAGTATCTATACGTTTAATTTCCTCAGGTGTCATGCCTTCTTTTAAAACATTGAGTATTAAATCTGTTTCGGAATTGGTAAAGTTAATACCCTGTTTTCCGGCAGCATTTGACTGCTGAATAAAATATGTAAGCATATGCTTAGGCTCCATTCCTTTTGCACCTTCAATTATCTTTGTAAGCATTTCTAATTTCTCATTTGAAATACCCTCTAATACAGGGTCATCCATCCACTTGTTATTAGACATAAAATCCTCCATTAATTATTATTAGTCTGGTTAAAATCACCGCCCATAAAGCTGCCCATAAAATCATTCATGGCATTTTCGTCCATACTCATCATTTCCATTATGCTCATTATATTTTCAAGCATTTCACGGTTGTCATCATCTAAGAAATCCTTAATGTCGTCAAGCATGCTTTCCATACCTTTGTGCTTGTCAGCATTCATGGCTGCTATGGCAACATTATTATTAATTCTTGCGGCATTTTGTAATTCCTGAAATTTAATAAGCATGCCAATAAGGGTACCGGCATCGTTATTTATGTAAGGTATTACAGCCTTTACTAACTGCATAGTGCGGTTAGTAACTAAGGAATCATATTTTGTCTGCTTTAATTGTTGCTTTTCCATTAGGCTGTAATCCTCCATTTGCTTTGGGCTTGCGGTTATTAAAGTTTATGCTGATTAATTATTTAAAATGCTTAGGCATATTAGCAATGTTAAGAAGTTAGTATCAGACAAATGTTTACCATATAAGGCGTTATTTAATAAGCATTCTAAATCATATTCATAAAAATCAGTATCATTAACTAGCAGCCGCAACCACAACCGTTTCCGCCACCGCCAAAGAATGAACCGTTACCGCATCCACAGCAGCTTAAGATTAAGAATAACCAGATTATTGAACAGCAGTCATTGCCACCAAAAATTCCGTTTCCACATCCGTTATTACCACATCCTCCACAGAAAATGAGAATAAGGATAAGGAATAAACAGTTATTGTTTCCTCCGTCGCAACCGCATCCGCAGTTTGTTGCTGCTAAATCACTCATGTTAAATCTCCCTAAATTTTTGTTTACACTAAATAATATGGCATAGTGCCTGTCTTGTTTACAAATTTATCTAAATTATATAAATAATATCGGTGACAATTACAAAAGCATATATTATATTAAATTTAACAATAGAGGAAATATGAACAGAGTAATAAAAAAATTAGGAATAAATAATATTCACAATCGGGGGATAAGGGGAAAGGGAATTACAGTGGCTGTTTTAGACAGTGGAATAAGCAGGCATTTAGATTTTGATAACCGTATTATATATTTTAAGGATTTTGTAAAGGAAAGGCATGGTATATACGATGATGAAGGGCATGGAACTCATGTGTCGGGAATTATTGCAGGTTCCGGTAAAATGTCAAAGGGAAAAATAATGGGAGTTGCACCTGAAAGTGAAATTGTATCATTAAAAGTGTTAGACAACCGTGGAATGGGTAAAGAAGAGAATGTAATTACCGGACTGCACTGGATTATTGATAATGGTAAACGATATGGAATCAGAGTGGTAAATTTATCCTTTGGAACATTAAGCAATGATGAAAGGGCAGGGAAAAGGCTTACAGATGAAGTTGAATTGTTATGGAATTTAGGTTATGTGGTGGTGGCTGCGGCAGGAAATAATGGCCCGGGGGCTAATTCTATTTCAACACCGGGGGATTGTAAAAAAATAATTACCGTGGGAGCAGATAATGATAATGTTAAGGTGTTTGTAAACGGAAAATATACTTATAATTATTCCGGAAGAGGACCTACTAAGCAGTGTATTATAAAACCTGATATTGTGGCACCGGCGAACAAAATCATAAGCTGTTCTAATTTATGGCAAAAAGGCTATTCTTATGTGGTAAAAAGCGGAACTTCCATGGCAACTCCTATTGTTACGGGAATCGTTGCTTTAATGTTAAATAAGAAGGATAAATTAACCAATGTGGAATGTAAAAAAATACTTAAAGAAAATGCCATAGATATGTCTATGGATAAAAACAGGCAGGGAGCAGGTCTGGTTAATGCAAATGCAATATTGAACATTCTCTAATGATGTAATAGAATTAGAGAGATAAAAAGAGACAAAAAAGAGGGAGATTTCAAATGAAAGAAAATTTAAAAGAAAAAATGAAAAAAGTTGGGGCGGTTTTATTGGCTTCAACCATGTTAGTAGGAATGATACCTGTGGGGGCAGTACAGACTTCTGCTGCAACGGCAAAAAAGGCATATAACGTAGTGGTTAAGCCTAAACTGTCATACGACATGGTTGATGGAATGTATGGCAACTCCATAATTGTGGGAAAAAGCAAAAATGATATGGATTTATGGGGATTGGTTGACAAGAATGGAAAAGTAATCATTCCGTGTTCTTATGTAAGTGCACAGGTTTTTAACGGAAAAGTAGTTTTACTATGTGATAAAAATTCACAGTGGAGCATAAGAAATTTAAATGGAAAACTTATTAAAAAACTTTCAAAAGAATACGATTATTCAGAAGAACAGAATGGACAAATTATTCTTGGATTTTATGATGGCACATATGATTTAATTGATTATAATGGAAAAATAACAAAAGAAAATCAGACAATAAATGAAGATTCATTGGGTTATAAGGGAAAGGAAAAATTTGATAATTTATGTTTGCTTCAGGATAAGAAGCACTATTTGGGATGTAAATATTTAGATGGCTCTGAAGAAGACGGATATACCAGATTCTATTACAAAATGGTAGAGGCAGATGGAACTGTTGTTGCAGATATGGGAACAGGTTCTTATTGGGAGCAGATAAATAAAGATATTATACAGGTTGATACAATTTCAGAAAATGATGATAATATATCACAATATAAGACTTTATGGGTAAATATGGATGGAAAGATTGTAAGTGATGTAAATAATAAAGAATATTACAACAACGAAGTAAATAGTTCATCGTTGGAATTGTATAATAACAACGAGTATGTAAGATATAGTTTCCCATCATTAAGTGTTGAAAAGAAAATCACATTAGCAAATGGCAGTGAAACTATTTCTAAGGTATCATTGATAAATGAAAAAATATATTATAAGGCTAATAATCAGTGGTATTTTGTTGATAAAAATACAGGGAAAAGGCAGAAATCTTCAATTTCAGACAGCGTTGAAGAAATTCATAAAGTAAACGCTTCAACAATTATTACTTATCAACAGGGTAGGCTTACAGGAAATGTTACCATTATGGATTCTGGTGAGAAAATAAAGAAACAGTTTGATTATAATAGTGATTACGTTTATTGCACAGAAGACGGAAATAATGTAATAGTAAAATATAATAAAGAGAATGGTAATGAAGCAGCAGATATAATTAATACATATTCATTAACAAAAATATTGACAGGATACGAAGACGTTGATGTGTCAGATGCAGACTATTATTCAGCATACAAAAATGGAAAGCTATATTTAGTTTCAAAAGATGGAAAAAATACATCAGAAATTGGAGAGGGAGCATATTGTTATATTTATTCATATGATGAATACAAGGAGTTAAATCTGCTTAAAATAGATGTTTTTTCTAATAGAGGTGTATGGAAGAATACTTATTTATTTGACTATAATGGAAAGAAAGTTACTTCATTGCCGTATAATTCGTCTATTGTCCCGGTGGCATTTGAAAAAGATGCATTTTTGGTGAAGGTTTATAATAACGACTATCGGATTACATCTAGTTATGTAATTACGAAAAATGGTAAGAAAACTATTTCAGGAACAATGTGTTCTTATGAATCAGATAGTTTGGGAAAAATCAAAAAACTGGCAATTAGGGATAAAAATAAAAATTGGAAATTATACTGTGGAGAAGGTAAAAAAGCATATAGCTTTGGAAAACATGGTTATTTAGAATTTGATGGAAATATAGCATATGGTTATGAAATCAGAAATGGAAAAGATTGTAATTATGAAGTAGTGTCTGCTACAGACGGAACTGTGATTTTTAAAAAAGGTCAAATTCAAAGTATCAGTGAGTCAACAAATAATTTAAATCCAGTGAAGATAGATGGGAAATGGGGCATTTATAAGTTTAATAAATGGACATCAGCAGACCAAAAGAGGATGAAGAATGTTCCTCCTGCAAAAACAACATTGCAAAAAGTAAAAGCAGGAAAGAAAAAAGCAACAGTTTCCTTTAAAAAGGTTAGTGATGCTGATGGATATTTGATACAGTATTCTTTAAAGAAAAACTTTAAGGGAGCTAAGAGTAAGTATGTTACAAAAACAAAAGCAACCCTTAGCAGATTAAAGGCTGATAAAAAGTATTTCTTTAGGGTAAAGTCTTACAAAAAAAACGGTAGTAAAAAAGTAACTGCAAAAAAATGGAGTAATGTTAAATCTGCAAAAATTAAGTAGATAAGTTATAATTGATGGTAATATTTACAAAGTGTCCCTGAAAAAGGGGCAATCTGTTTTTGAGAAAAGGTCATTTACCACTTTTTGGTTTACTTTCCTTTGGAATTTAGATATAATCTACAAGGATACTACAAAATCTTAGGAGGAAACAGAAATGGATAAAATTAAAATGACTACTCCCCTTGTTGAAATGGATGGGGACGAGATGACAAGAATTCTTTGGAAACTTATCAAAGACGAATTATTATTACCTTTTGTTGATTTAAAAACAGAGTATTATGATTTGGGACTTGATTACAGAAATAAAACTAATGATCAGGTTACTTTTGATTCAGCAGAAGCTACAAAGAAATACGGTGTAGCCGTAAAGTGTGCAACAATCACACCTAATGCTGCAAGAATGCCTGAATATAACTTAAAGGAAATGTGGAAAAGCCCTAATGGAACAATCAGGGCAATTCTTGATGGAACAGTATTTAGAGCACCTATTATTGTTAAGGGTATCGAGCCATATGTAAAAAATTGGACAAAGCCTATTACAATAGCAAGACATGCCTATGGTGATGTTTATAAGGGTGTTGAAATGAAAATTCCAGCAGCCGGAAAGACAGAACTTGTTTACACTAATGAAGCAGGAGAGGAAACAAGAGAATTAATTCACGAATTTGACGGACCGGGAATTATTCAGGGTATGCATAACATAAATAAATCAATAGAAAGTTTTGCAAGAAGCTGCTTTAATTTCGCTCTTGATACAAAACAGGATTTATGGTTTGCTACAAAGGACACTATTTCAAAGAAATATGACCATACATTTAAGGATATTTTTGCAGATATTTTTGAAAATGAATATAAGGAAAAATTTGATGAAGCAGGAATCGAGTATTTCTACACACTTATTGACGATGCAGTTGCCCGTGTAATGAGATCAGAAGGTGGATATATCTGGGCTTGTAAGAACTATGATGGTGATGTTATGTCAGATATGGTTGCTACAGCATTTGGTTCATTATCAATGATGACATCAGTGCTTGCTTCACCTAACGGATATTATGAATATGAAGCTGCTCATGGAACAGTACAGAGACATTACTATAAGTATTTAAAGGGAGAAGAAACATCAACTAACCCGATTGCAACTATTTTTGCATGGACAGGTGCTCTTAGAAAGAGAGGAGAACTTGATAATCTTCCTGAACTTATGGCATTTGCAGATAAGCTTGAAAAGGCTTGTATTGATACAATTGAAAATGGAGAAATGACAGGAGATTTATATCTTATTTCAACATTGGAAAATAAGAAAAAACTTAATACGGAGGAATTTATATTAGCAATTCGTAAAACTTTAGAAGGGCTGATGTAATCTCAATATATAATATTAGAAGGAGATTAAGAGATGAAGAAAATTATGAAAGGGTTAGTATTAGTTGCTTCATTAGCTGTAATGATGTTTGCTATGTCATTTGCAGTATTGGCAGTTGACACTATTACACCCACCAAGTCAGTAACAGGTAGTGAAAAGAGTGCAACAAAAACTTATATTTTTACACAAAATGATAAGTTTCCGGGACAGAGCAGTGATCAGGGCTTAGTAATTCCGGTTAATATTTCAGAGCCGGGAGCGCTTGAGTTAAATATTAATGTTGTCAGACTGGATAAAAATATGACAGTAGAAATTTATACTGATGCTCAGTGCACTAACAGAATAACAGGTTTTTTCAAGTATCTTACAGTAGGTGAGGTTAATGCTAAAGGGTATGTTGCTTTAAGTAACAAGGGAACATATTACATTAGATTAGAATCATCAGTATATGATGACAGCGTGTATACTAACACAGTTAATATTTCCACCCGTTTATATTTAAGAGGAGAAAGAAATATTAAGTCAGGTCAGACAATTACTTACTACAGAAACAGTGGAAGTGATGAATACTTATTTAAATATAAGGCTGAAAAAACAGGAAAGGTTACAGTAAGTTTTTCCTACGAACATGGAAGTTATCTTACATTGTTAAACTCAAAGAAGAAGGCTTTGTCAGATGAAGAATGGGTATTATCAGGATATAACTTTAATAAGTTTACTTTCGCAGTAAAGAAGGGTGTTACTTATTACTTTAAAGTTAAGTCAAATGGCACCAGTGGTAATACGGCAGCCGGAAATGGTAACTTACATACAATTAATGTAAAGAACACAGCTGTTAAAGCAAAGGCAGGAAGCAGTAGAAAGAAAGCTGTTACTATTAAGTATAATAAGACAGCTAAGGGATTAATTACTGCCGGTGATAAATCTGCCAAGTGGTATAAGATAGCTCTCAAAAAAGGAAAGAAACCTGCTTTTATACTTCAGGGAAATTTAACAGGAAGCGTTAAAATTCAGATTATAAATAAGAGTGGAAAAGTTATTTCAAGTAGCACATGGAGTGGATCAAAGTCACGATATAACTCATGGGGTAACTGGAAAAAAGGTACATATTATATTAAAGTGTCAAGAGCTAACTCATTATCAAGCGGATACTTTACTATAAAGAATAAACAGGCTAAGAAATAAATTTACACAATTTAGTTTAAAGACCTTCGGCAATGCCGGAGGTCTTTAGTATAAACAAAACTATTATCCAAATTAACAAAGAAATCAGGAGCAAAATAATGAGAGAGACATTAAAAAAGATGATATCATACTACAAGCCATATAAAGGAGTGTTTTTCACGGATATGTTTTTTGCAATTATGGCATCAGCAGTAGCACTTGTGATACCTTTGGTTGTAAGGTATGTTACATCAACTGTTATTTATATGGATAGGGATAAAGCAATGAAAACTCTTGTAATTATTGCCGTAGTAGTTACACTGCTTATATTGTTTCAATGCTATTGTAATTATTATATTTCAAATTACGGACATGTTATGGGAGCAAGAATTGAATATGATATGAGAGCAGAAATATTTGCACATTTTCAAAAGATGCCTTTTTCTTTTTATGATGACCAAAAGGTAGGACAGTTAATGTCCAGAATAACATCAGATTTATTTGACATAACGGAGCTTTTGCATCATGGACCGGAAAATATAACTATTTCAGTAATAAAAATAATAGGTGCTCTCATTATTTTAATGAGTATAAACGTAAAACTTGCCTTTGCAGCCTTTGTGCTGATTCCTTTTATGATCATGTATGCATACTTTTTCAACAAAAGAATGAAAAGGGCATTTAGGGAAAATCGTGTAAAAATTGCCGCTATAAATGAACAGATAGAGGATAATCTATCAGGAATAAGAGTGGTTAAATCTTTTGCCAATGAAGATATAGAAAATGAAAAGTTTAAAGTGGGAAATGATGCATTTTTAGACGCAAAGAAAAACAGTTATCATTACATGGGCGGATACAATTCAGGACTTACAGCTTTTAATACAATGATAAACCTTATTGTAATTGTATCAGGTGGAATTATGATTACTAGAAATGCCGTAAGTATAACAGATTTACTGACCTTTTTACTTTATATTAACATTTTTACTGACCCGGTGAAAACATTAATTGATTTTACGGAACAGTTTCAAAACGGATATTCAGGATATGAGAGATTTCAGCAAATATTACAGTTAGAACCGGAAATCAGGGACAGGGAAGATGCTATAGAATTGAAAAATGTTAAAGGAAATATTTCTTTTGACAATGTTTCCTTTAGATATAATGATAATGCGCACAGAGTTTTAAAACATATTAATTTAGATATAAATGCAGGGGAATATGTAGCTTTAGTAGGTTCCTCCGGTGCGGGAAAATCAACCTTATGTAATCTTATACCAAGATTTTATGAAGTGTCTGACGGTAAAATTTCCGTTGACGGGCAGGATATCAGAAACATAAAACTTAACAGTTTGAGAAAAAACATAGGAATGGTACAGCAGGATGTGTATCTTTTTGCCGGAACTATATTTGACAATATAAAATATGGCAGACCTGATGCCACTAAGGAAGAAGTAATAGAGGCCGCAAAGGAGGCAAATGCCTACGACTTTATAATGTCTCTCCCAAAGGGATTTGATACGGATATTGGTCAAAGGGGAATAAAATTATCAGGAGGACAGAAGCAGCGTTTATCCATAGCAAGAGTATTCCTTAAAAATCCACCTATTTTGATTTTTGATGAGGCAACTTCAGCATTAGATAACGAAAGTGAAAAAATCGTTCAGAAATCAATGGAAAAATTAGCCAAAAACCGTACAACTTTAGTTATTGCCCACAGACTTTCAACTATTAGAAATGCTAAAAAGATACTGGTTTTAACTGAAAATGGAATAGAGGAACAGGGAACCCATGAAGAATTAATGGAGAAACAGGGAATATATTATGATTTGTATAAACTTACAAAGCTTTAAAAGTGTAATTAAAAACTTTACACAAATATATGATATAATTTATATAGATTTTATAAAAACGTGGTAATATACAGTGTATTTGGGAAAGATAGTAATAAGATTTCGCTTAATGCACGGAATAAAAATAATGTATTAAGGAGGACTTATCAATGAAAATAGGTTTTTTAACAAGTGGAGGCGATTGTCAGGCATTAAATGCAGCAATGAGAGGTACGGCAAAGTACCTGTATGAAAAGGAAAGAAATAAAGTTGAGTTTTATGGTTTCCTAGACGGATATAAAGGTCTTATAAGGGGCAATTATAAAAAAATGAAGATTGACGACTTTGAAGATATTTTAAATTTAGGAGGTTCTGTTATTGGAAACTCCAGAACACCTTTTAAGCTGATTAATGAGCCGGACGAAGAAGGACGTGACAAGGTTAAGTCAATGATTGACACTTATAAGAAAACAGGTCTTGACTGTTTAGTGGTTGCAGGAGGAAACGGTTCCCACAAAACAGCAAATCTTTTATTTGAAAAGGGATTAAATGTGGTTACACTTCCTAAAACCATTGACAATGACTTAGAGGGAATTGATGTAAGTTTTGGATTTCAGTCAGCTATTGATGTGGCAACAGATTATATTGACAAACTTCAGTCAACTGCAAAATCCCACGGAAGGGTGTTTGTGGTAGAAGTAATGGGACACAAAACAGGATGGCTTACGCTTCACGCAGGAATTGCTTCAAACGCAGATATTATATTAATACCTGAAATTCCTTACGATATTAATGCAGTAGTAAAAGATATTGAAGAAAAGGAAAAAAGAGGTAAGAAATATATAATTATTGCGGCAGCGGAGGGAATTATTTCAAAAGAAGAAAGCCTGCTTACAAAGAAAGAATTGAAGAAAAAACGTAAAGAGGGAGGAAACCTGATAGCAGCGGAAAGACTGGCAAGGGAACTTGAACCATATGTTGACAAAGAAATCAGAACTGCTTCAATAGGTCACATTCAAAGAGGTGGCAATCCATGTGCTTATGACAGGGTATTGGCTACAAGGCTGGGAGTTATGGCAGGAGAATTAATTGAAAATAAAAAATATGGTTATATGGCAACCTTTGTGGATAATAAAATATCAAGTGTTCCATTAAGTGATGTTGCCGGTAAAACTAAGATGGTTAATATTGATAATCAGCTTGTGCTACAGGCAAAAAAATTAGGAATATGTTTAGGAGAATAGCCGGTGCAATAGTTTTGACTATAGGTAAGGCACTTAAGTTTAAGAAGGAAGAGAGGGTTATGGAAGAGAGAGTTTCACAGGAAATAAAAAAAGAGGAAAAAATGGAAGTTAAGGATAATAAGTACAATATGGCAAAAAGCAAAAAGCACGGCAATAAGCCAAAGCTCAAGAAGAAACCTTATTATGATAATAGGGAGTTATCCTGGCTTAAATTTAATAAACGTGTGTTAGAAGAAGCAGCTGACAAGAGGGTTCCTCTTTGTGAAAGGCTGTCCTTTGCCAATATTTTCATTAGTAATTTAGATGAGTTTTATATGGTAAGAGTGGGTTCAATTTATGATCAGATGCTTTTGGATAACACTATTAAGGAAAACAAGACACAAATGGTGGCAAGTGAACAGCTAGAGCATATTTTTAAACACACCAAAAATCTTCTTAAAATTAAAGACGATGTATATGAGGAATTAATGAAGGAAATTAAAACGCAGGGAGTTGAACTTATTAGTTTTAAGGAAATTTCAGATGAAGATGCCGCATACTTAGAGAAGTATTTTTACAGCACTGTTATGCCTCTTCTTTCACCAC
>NZ_CAKVZL010000031.1:466-2214 GCF_934835595.1 Eubacterium sp. AF15-50 | reverse complement strand
GGGAAAGAAACAGCCGTTCCCGTTCCTTAATAACAGGGAAATATATGCTGTGGCTCTTCTTGGCTCAAAAAGTAATGAAAAGTTATGTATTGTGCCTTGCAGCAATGGAGTGTTTAACCGATTGGTACAGATTCCATCAAGCAAAAATAAATATATGTTGGTGGAAGAACTGATTCTTCATTTTATGCCGAAGATTTTTGAAAAATATACAGTTAAAAGTAAGTCTTTAATTAGAATTATAAGAAATGCTGATATTGACATAGATGATCAGCAGTTTGATGATGACGCACTGGATTACAGGGATTCCATGGAGGAACTTATAAAGGTAAGAAGGAGACTTTGCCCTGTAAAATTAGAGTATTCAAGGATGCTGGATGAAAAGGTTATTAAGTCACTGTGCAGGGAACTTGACTTAAGCATGGATCAGACGTTTTATTCAGAGTCTCCGTTAGAGCTTTCTTTTGTATCTAAAATACAGGATGTTTTAAGAAATAAAAAGGAATTATTCTTTAACAGAAGGGTTCCTCAGCTGTCAGCTAATATTGATGAATCCCGTCCGATGATTGCCCAGATAGAAGAGAAGGATATTTTGTTAAGCTATCCCTTTGAAAGCATTAATTCATTTTTGAGACTATTAAAGGAAGCAGCTTATGATAAAAGGGTTGTGTCCATAAAAATGACTTTGTATAGGGTAGCAAAGGATTCCAGAGTAGTGGAAACGCTGATTGAAGCTGCTGAAAATGGAAAAGAAGTAGTGGTAATGGTGGAACTTAGAGCGAGATTTGATGAGCAGAATAATATTGAATGGTCAAGACGAATGGAAGAGGCAGGTTGCCGTATTATATATGGAATTGACCATACAAAGGTACATTCAAAAATATGCCTTATTTCCTACAGCGAAGAGGGACACATAAAGCATGTAAGTCAGATTGGCACAGGTAATTACAACGAGAAAACTTCAAAGCTATATACAGATTTGTCTCTTATGACTTCAAATGAACAGATAGCCCAGGAGGTTTCTGAAACATTTAACAAAATTTGTATGGCTCAGGTTATGGAACAGACAAATCATCTCCTTGTGGCACCAAAATGTCTTCAGAATAAGGTTATTCAAATGATAGAAGATGAGATTAATCATGTAAAAAATGGTGGCGAAGGCTACATAGGACTTAAACTTAATTCATTAACTGACAAGAAGATAATGGAAAAGTTAGTTGAGGCATCCCAGGCAGGGGTTAAAATTGACATGGTTATTCGTGGAATATGTTGTCTTGTGGCAGGAGTTAAGGGATATACAGAAAATATCCGGGTAATTAGTATTGTGGGAAGATATTTAGAGCATTCCAGAATTTATATTTTCGGAACAAAGGACAGAGATAAAATTTTTATTTCTTCAGCGGACTTTATGACAAGAAATACTGTGAGAAGAGTAGAAGTGGCAGCACCGGTTTATGATGAAAATATAAAGAACAGGATTAGACATATTTTTGATATTATGTTAAAAGATAATATTAAGGCAAGGTATATGGACAATGAAGGTGTTTATCACAAAGTAGAAAATGATGATGAACCAATTAATTCCCAGGAGTTTTTCTTTCAGGAAGCCTATGACGCGTTAAAGAGATAAACATAAAAAAACGGTTGAATTTCAGAAATTATGATTTCAACCGTTTTTTAGTTTGCGCGCCATGGGCGCGCTCTAACGGGTGAAAGTCCCGAACACGCCCAGATAGTGGGAAGTGTATAGC
>NZ_CAKVZL010000031.1:0-456 GCF_934835595.1 Eubacterium sp. AF15-50 | reverse complement strand
ATCACATATAAGGCTAGGCTATGAGAGATAAGTTGGCTATAAGCAACGAAGTCTAATAACTATCACTTTTGTAGTAGCAGAGTAAATGTGGCGGATATATGGAGAGAAAGAGCGTGCACCTTAAGCGTGGAGGTCTCACAGAGGTTCCATTAGCCCAGTAACAACGAACTGTGAGAAGTCAGCCGAGCCCATAGTAGTGAAGAAGTTTCTGTAATGGAAATGGAGCGAAGGGGCGAACAATCAATAAGTTTGAGTATGTCTCGTATTGCAGAAATGACAACATCTGCCGTAACCAATCGGGTAAAAGATGGTCAAATCAAGCGAGACGGAAAGGAAAGAACGCATGGACACAAGTAGTCTAATGGAGCAGATTTTATCTAGCGATAATCTCAACAGAGCATATCTGCAAGTCGTACGAAATAAAGGTGCAGAGGGAGTGGACGGAATGAAGTACAC
>NZ_CAKVZL010000030.1:0-21982 GCF_934835595.1 Eubacterium sp. AF15-50 | reverse complement strand
CATTTATAGCCTTTTGGCGTGTGATTTCAAGGCTTTCTTATTGACTTTGTGCAAGCCTTATAGTATAATTTGAATAGGTGTAATTATCGCTATAAGGCGGTAACAGGGAACTTGCATAAGCCACTATGCAAGTTCCTTTTCTTTTTCCCTTTCCCTGTAAATCTTAGTTGCAAAATCTACCGTGTAATATCCTCCACAACCTTTATGCTTTGCCATATACGCACAACTAAGCGATATTTGACCGCATTTTAAGCATTTAAGTTTAAAGTACGGTAATGCCGTTACCTGTACGTCCAAACAAGGAATATATGGTATCTCCAAGCCGTTATCTGCGTGGTATCTGATGCCCTCCACAAAATCTGAATAATCTACCATACTTCCAATGTTCTTTATGTTCTCGGTATCCAAACCCCCGACCTCTATAATCTCGCCGTTTACTATGTCTACCGTTGTTTCCAAGTCCTGCACTATGAAATAGCCTATTTCTTCCGCCGTTTCATAAAGCAATATATCCTGCTCATAAATCGGTTTCCCGAATCTGTCGGCTACATCCGTCTGTCTGCACATGGTATTTATATCTACCTCATACACATTTGCACCCGGATAACCGCCTTTGTCTATGTAATGACCTGCTGGGCGTACTGCCCCGTCACTCGGTCTTATGGGTGGTTCTGTTATATATTCGCCCTCTACCCATATTGGGTACGGTGTGCTACTGCTTTTTGCCTTTGCTCTCACTTTCCTGTACCCCTCTTTCCGCAACCGTGCCGATAATCTCCATGAATGCCGTGTCGGATACTCCCGCTTCATTCACGCACGGCAAAAGCTGATGTATCACTCCCTCGGGGTCAATCCAACGGAATATAACCACATCCGCAAGCCTAACCTTTACGGTATCGCCCTCAAAGTTCGGAAGCGTATTATATTCCCTGTCAACTGTTGCCTTGTCTACTACAAATTCTCTTATCTGTCCGTCTACTTCCAAGGCTACAATATCGCCTGTGTAAATTTCTTTGCCGTTTTTATCCCTGTAGGGTGTCTGTTCCCCCAAGGTGTCCGGGAATATCTCTCTAAAATCTCCGTAGACCGTGCCAATCTCTGCAACTTCATCCGTTGCATATCCGTAAGACGGCAGACCGTAGACCCACTCGTAAGATTCTTTTTCCCTGTTGTATGTCAATCCTCTGTACTTCATTTCCTTACCTTTCCCAAGGTTTTAGCGTAAGAGGGTACTGCTCTTTAATCTCACGGCTACGCTCTACATTAGTCTGTAATATAAGCTGTGCCTTTTGCATTTCCTCTTGTGGCATTTCCTTGTCTTTGTACCCGTCTACAAACTCTTGATATTCCTGTATCTTTTTTCTTAACTCCGCATCCGTGGCAGATATGACATATACGGTGCTGCAATGTCTGCAACGCCAATACCTGTATTCGATTTCCCCGACTTTTTTATAACTCGGTTTTATCTTTCCTATTGATTTATGGCACTTATCGCATACGATTGTAGGCTTGTACTTTCTTTTTATTGGTTTCACTTTATCCCTCCTGTAGCACTTTTAGGCTCTTGATATGGGATACTCGGAATAAACAGGATTTACATACATAGGTATCTTTGTGAGATAAAAAGTAATACCCGCCTTTCAAGTACAGGTTGGGGTTATTTCTTACCTCTTCCGTGCCTGTTTTCCTTAAAACTCCCTGCATTGTATCGCCGTCAAATAGCTTTACTTCCACGCTCTCGCCTATGTGCTTTTCTAATTCGCTTCGCTTCACAGTTACCGCCTTTCAAGTACAGGGGTGCTACCGCACCCCTTAACAGTTATTCAGTAATCAGTTTTCCGTTTACCTCATAAAAAGCGGAGCGGAAACCAACGTCGTCGCCCGAGCCGGAACGAGGGCCATCCAAGTAGAGAGCGGACGGACCCGAATTAGAAGTATAGCTGAACGCCGACCCACGGAGCGGCATATATTCGCCCTCGGTGGCATCAAAGTATACATAGGTCTTTCCCTCTTCCTCTGCTCTTTTATCCGGGATAATTCCCAAATCTTTAAGCACCTGTGGAATTTCTGATAACTCAACCTCTAATTCCTCAATTCGTGCTCCGTCATAATCCGGCTCGTAATCATCTGCTGCCACAGCATCCGTAATTGTGATTTCTCCACATTCCACATTTGCCCTTACCGGTCCCTTGGATGTTTCCGCCTGCTGCCATTCGGCACTATCCTTTGACAGGTCACAATATGGGGATGCTGCTTTATTGTCCGGGATAAACTCTATTACTCCGTCCTTAATCCTTAATCCTGCCAACCATTCCCATACATTACCGTTAAGGTCTGATACTCCATAAGGTGTATGGTCGTGATTCCATGTAACCGGTCCTGTACCTGTGTATGTTCTTCCAAGATTACTTACCTTGCCCTGTTCGTCATTGTGGTAGTAGTCCTTGCCCCAATCGGTGTTACCGTGTGGCATTGTGCCTTTTTCTCTGCTCTGATTTAACAGATATTCGTACTCTACAGCGGTCATAAGATGCCAACCCAACCCTTTGCATCTGCAAGCCTGTACCGCTTCGTCAAATGTGATATTTACGGTCGGGTCTGCCATTGGCATACTGTAGGCTCTGCCGTCAATTACGATATTCGGGTACTTTGATATGTAAATGGCATCCGCTACCTTATCCCCGATTTTGAATACTGCCGGGACCTCTTCGGTATCCTTTGGTCTTACGAATCTGCACATAATAGAGGGAATCCCTCTATCATCAAAAATTACTACATTGTTGTGGTCTACTGCGTTCATTGTTCCTTGTCCTCCTGTTTTTAATGTTTTGCATAAATGGAATGTAACTTAATACTTCCACGCCTTTTTATACTTTCTTCTGTGTGTAATCCTGAATCGAAAAACGCACAAAAGGTTGTACCGCCTATAATGCTTGTCACTACGATATAATCCCCGATATTATGAAACTCGCACCGCTTCACGTTTCGGTATACCGCTGTGTGCTTCTCTGTTCTGCTGCTCGCCATGCTGCCCCTCCTTTCGTTGTGTCCGTGCTATATCCAAGGCGTATTGCCCTTTCTTCCTCCGCTATATCAACTGCTGCCTGTCTTATCTGCTCGCAATCTTCTTTTAAAATATCTGCGGTCATTTCTATAACTTCCAACGGTAGGTTTTCGTCTACCGCCACAGAACCGACCATATCCGCCAACTCTCTAGCTTTTTCTTCTATTTCTTGATTCTTCATATTCTCCCTATATTGTTTTTTGTGCTACTTCCGCTCTGTAAGGTGTCCCGCCACGTTTTAACTCGTTGTAAATTGTGGCTCGGTGTACTCCGATTTTTTCGGCAATGACCACGACCCTTACGCCGTCATTCTTCATTTTTTCAATTTCTTTTCTATCTTCGTACTTTAATCGCTTATCTCCTTTACGCATTGCCTTACCCTCCTTTCAGAACAACTTAAAAAATGCGTCAAGGTTGTTAAACCTCAACGCATTTTCTCGTTTTATGGTATAAAAAAAGAAATGCGATAGAGTTTAATAACTCTTGTCGCATTTCATTTTACAATGAAGCTTTCCTAAAAAATTTATTTTTTTACGATACTCGGCTTAACATGATACATAGCATCTAATACTTTTTCGTTTGGTTCAAATATAACCTGCTTACGTCCATCTGAATCATTAACAATCATAGAATAGAGATTAGCGTTTCTGCATCTTGTTGAATAATCTTTCGTAATCGTATTATTAATTTTGCTCACAACTTCATCAGACATTGAAGGAGCTACAATTTCAGCATTTTTAATATCATAGCATGCAATTGTCTTTCTCTTTCTCTGACCCATAATCTTGTCAATGGATAACTCGCCATTTAAAAAAGAATACTCGTATTCCACGCTGGTATATCCCCAAATAATGTATGTTACATAAATAAGCAATGCTGTGATGGTAAGTCCTAATGCACCAATAATCAGCATACTAAATATACCTGCAAGTACAAAAATAATAGCAATCGCCCTCATTAAAATACCAGAAATACTTATTTTTTTCTTTACAATCTGTTCCACAAATACTTCGTCCATATTTTCCTCCGTAATCTCACCGCTGTTTATTCAACTGATGCTATATAATAGTAAACCGGCTGTCCACCTGAATATACTTCAACTTCTAAATCAGGTAATTCTTCGGAAAGCTTGGATGCCAAAGTTTGTGCTTCATCTTCCGTGACACCTTCACCATAATAAATACTTACGATTTCAGAATCTTCATCCTGCATTTTCTTAATCATATCAACAGTTGTTGCTGTAATATCATCACCAACTGACAGGATTCCTTCATCGCCGATACCCATGATATTTCCTTCTCTAATTTCTTTATCATCAATAACCGTGTCTCTTACGGCATATGTGATTTCACCTGTTTTAACATAAGACATACTGTCAGTCATAGCTTCTTTATTGTCTTCTGCTGAATTATCCTCAACAAAACCTATCATTGCTGAAATTCCCTGAGGAATAGTCTTTGAAGGAATAACTATAACATTCTTATCCTCCACAAGGCTTTCAGCCTGATTTGCAGCAAGAATAATGTTTTTGTTATTTGGTAAAACAAAAATTGTTTCTGCA
Source organism: Eubacterium sp. AF15-50 (assembly GCF_934835595.1). NCBI lineage: Bacteria > Bacillati > Bacillota > Clostridia > Eubacteriales > Eubacteriaceae > Eubacterium > Eubacterium sp. AF15-50. The sequence goes on along the minus strand of NZ_CAKVZL010000030.1, from coordinate 17,357 downwards.
TTGACCTTTTCTACAGCATTTAAAATATCTTCCGTGCTAGGGTTCATAGTCTGTCCACCGGAAATAATGTAATCAACATTTAATCCCTTAAAGATTTCATCTAAACCTTCTCCTACTGATACTGCAATAAAGCCATATTTCTTCTTTGGTTCATCTGTCTTTTTCTTTTCTTCTTCTGCCTTCTGCTGTTCAGCAAGCTTCTCAGCATTCTTAATAAGTCTCTCGTGATGCTCCTCACGCATATTATCAATTTTCATTCTTGATAATGAACCATATGTCAAAGCTCTGGTAAAGGCTTCACCAGGCTGGTTTGTATGAACATGTACCTTTACAATCTCATCATCAGCCACAAGAACAATTGAATCACCAATCGACTCTAAAAATTCCTTGAAGGACTTTTCCGTTTCATCAGACATAGGCTTATCTAAATTAATGATAAACTCTGTACAATATCCAAACTTGATATCTGCCTCTTCCATAGGTATATCGTCTTTATTAATGCCTGATGGCGCAGATACCTCATCAAGAGTATAATCAACTTCTTTGCCAAGGAATGCATCATATGCCCCCTTTAACACTGTCATAAGACCCTGTCCGCCTGAATCAACTACTCCTGCCTGTTTCAAAACCGGTAACATTTCAGGTGTCTGGCTTAAAACATAATCACCATGCTTTATAATTTCATCAATAACAACTGTCAAGTCATCAGTTTCACCCAGCATTTCACATGCCTTATCAGCCATGCCTTTAGCTACTGTAAGAATAGTTCCTTCCTTAGGCTTCATAACTGCCTTGTAAGCTGTCTCAACCGCCTTAACGCATGCTCTTGAAAGTACCTCGGTGTTAATTTCTTCGTACTTCTTAATTTCTCTGGTAAATCCTCTGAAAAGCTGTGACAATATAACTCCTGAGTTACCTCTTGCACCTCTAAGTGAACCTGTAGAAATTGCCTTCGCCATATTTTCCATGGTAGGCTCTGTAATTCCACCAACTTCCTTTGCTGCTGACATAATAGTCAAAGTCATATTAGTTCCGGTATCTCCGTCTGGAACCGGAAAAACATTTAGTTCATTAATCCATTCCTTTTTTGCTTCAAGGTTCTTGGCACCGGCTATAAACATCTTCTGCAAAGTCTTTGCATCAATAACTTTAATTTCCAAATTTTTATCCTCCTGAGGGTAAGACGTAATTAGTCTATTGTTCTTACACCTTCAACATATATATTAACTTTCTTTACCTTCATTCCGGTAAATTCTTCTATCTTATATTTCACGCTGGATATAATATTATCAGCTATAGTTGCAATATTAACACCATATGCAACTATAATGTGAAAATCTATTGTAATTTCATTATTTTCATCAATAACAACGTTAATTCCCTTAGTGGAACTGTCTTTCTTTAATAGTCTTACAAGACCATCCTTAACGCTTACCATAGCCATTCCTACTATACCAAAACACTCGTATGCTGTTTCACCGGCATATTTTGCAATAACTTCAGGGCTTATAAGTATCTGTCCTAAATCCGTGTTCATTTTTCCTTTCATATATTACCTCCGTAAATAGTAGTATCATTTAATTTATTCTATACAATATTGCAATTCAATATTGTTGTTTCCGTAACTTAAATTATTATACTATCTTTAACATGAAAATGAAAGCCATTTTTATAGAAAGCTACAGCAACACAATCTTTTGTAATGCATTCCTATACAAAGAAAGAGCAGACATAAAGATTCAATCTCTTATCCGCTCCTTCTTCTATTTATGCATAGTTTAAAATCTATACTACGCTCTTTCTACTTTTCCTGATTTTAAACAAGATGTGCAAACATACATTTTCTTTGCTCCGCCTTCAGTCTTAACTTTAACAGACTTTACGTTTGATTTCCACATTTTATTTGAACGTCTGTGTGAATGGCTCACAGCGTTACCAAAATGAGCACCTTTACCGCAAATACTACATTTAGCCATAATCGCACCTCCCTTTGTAAAAATTAGGTCAAACTACTTCATTGACCTGACACAAAGGACATTTTATCAAAACCAGATACAAATTGCAAGTATTTTCTAAAAAAAGTTTTGCAACGAGAATTAGAATCCACTTGCAATCCTCACATCACAGTTTTTTATTTACATCTTACATTTATTGTATTACATATATTTTGTTGTTAGGCTGTTTTAAACTATATACATTTTTGTATTCTTGCGTAACTATCATATGATGCATATTGTATTGTTACGCTTTTAAGATAACTATAATTTTTGAAAAGACAACTCTTTTGATAGCATAGTTTGAAAAAATATGTGAAGAGGTACTTTAAGAGTATAGTTTGAATGTTCTTCATGAAGATTTTTATACTATCATCTAGTTTGATAAAGAAAATACAAAAAATATAATGGCTAATAAAGCTATAGAGGGTCCGACAATGCCAGCCCCTCTAAAACTTCAATTACTCTAAAGTAATCCTTATAATAAATATGTTAATTAAAATTCAGTGTTTTCCAACTTAAGAAATCATCAGATATAGTTTCACCCCAATGAGCATCAGTAATCTGTACATTACCAACAGTTGCATTACCTCCTTCAACATTAACATTGGTGTACCACACATCACTAATAGTATTTCCCGATACATCATGCCAGTTATGTGTCCAACTTAAATCACTTCTGTTTACTGCATATGCTTCAATATCAATATCATTTCCATCTCCACCATTATCAGTTCCCTTTGTCTTATGATCAACATATACTCCATCATACGCTATATGGTAAATAGGTATATTATCACCATTATGAATAGTTGCAACTCCCTTATGGAATCTATGAACAACATCAATGTTTTTAAACAAGACATTATAAATCTTTGCATCTTTATTTTTATATCCAGCTTCGCACCTACTACTGCCGGCACCACCCATATCCGTTTCATATCCGATTTCCAAACACTGTGCTATGTCATTCCATACAGTACAATCTTCAACTCTAATGTCATGAGCATTAATATTATCATAGTTCTTTACAACTATAGAGTCGTCAGAAGACCTTACAAAACATCCATCTAAAAATACGTTATACGATGACTGTATAGTAATTCCATCACCATTAGATCTTGCTGATACCACATTTACGTCTTTAAATAATACATTATTGCTGTTTCTTATATTTACAGCCCATCCTGTAGGGTCAAGAATTGAAATACCAATAACCTGAACATTGCTACTTCCTAATTCTGTTCCACCTTTTCCGTTATTCTTTGGTGTATTTCCATCATAATAAACCGGTTCATAACCTACACTTACCGGATTTCTTCTGTTATTGCCTCCCCAAGGGCCCCAGTTATTTTGGGTAATTATTCCTCTTCCTATTATCTTAGAATTATTCATACAATGAACATATCCGTTTAAGACAGCTCCACCTTCAATCCAAAGAATTTTACCTTCCGGTACAACAAGGTCATCTGTTTTCTCATATGAGCTAATAGTTTTCCAAACATTATCCGGTTTATTAAGAATATCCTGTGCAAAAAGCATTATGCTGTTTGTACCTTTATAACTACCGTTAAATTCAATGCTATACTGTCCCTGCTGCCCTTCCTTCATATTGATGGTTATATATGTCGCTCCATCCTTAGTTTCCTGTGCGGCTGATAATCCCTTTCTTGTTGGTCTTATTGTTACAGAATTTATATCTGTGCGATTAACCTTTATTCGTACGCTGGCATCTCCTTTATAATCAAATATTGCCACATTACCAAATGTCACCGGATTATTAGTTGCGTATGTTCCTATTCTCTTATCTTCTTCATAAACTCTTGTTTTAAATACCCCAACACTTTCATCATTAACGGTCATTGAAACATCACCTGATGCATCAAATGTCTGTGGTACTCCATATGCCTGAACCTCTGATGTTGTAGCCTCAGTTGTTACCTGAATGGTTGCACCGTCACCTACAGCACTTCCTCTTACGGCCCTTACTGTGTAACTTGCAGTATCTCCAACATTGAATGTTCCGGTATATGTATATGAGCAATCTGTTGTCGTTCCTATTAACTCACTACCTTTATAAACATTATATGATGTTGCATTGTCAGCTGCATTCCATGATAAGCTTACCTTTGTCTCATTGCTCTTAGTACATGTAAGCCCTGTAACAACTCCCGGTTTAACATCTGCTGCTTCAACACTTACATTATCAGCAGCGTCTGTTGTGCCTTCTTCTAAAACATATGGAACTGTAATTTTAATTGTTTTAGTATTATTATTTTCATTAACTTCTGCAATTTTATTGTTATCATCATCTATAGTTCCAACTATTGTGTTGTCACCTTTCGCAGCCTTCCACAAGTATCCTTTAAAGTCTCCACTTGTTCCAATAAAAGTTCCTGATTCATTATAACTTGTACCACCACAAGTCTTAAATTCGTGAGTTTCACCAGCTCCGATTGAAGCAGAACAACTATCATCCCATGTTGTTCCACCATTAGCATATGTACTTCCATTTACGCTAAATGAAACACCACATTTTACATTTGACGGAGATGCACTATCACCGGCATTAGCCCCTATTGCAATAAATTGGATTAAATCTCCCTCATTAATTGTTCCATTTGTAACACCTGTGGTTTTATTATAATATCCTATATCTGTAATAAGTAAATCTACACCACCTGTCACGGACGTATAACTAGTATTGTATTTTCTTTTAACATATATACTCTTGGTTTTATCGCTACCATCCATGCTTGATTTTACAGAATGCTTACCAAATGTGGCTGTCCAATTACTTTCTATCTTAACGTATCCACCTACAGGAATATCCTGAGACAAAGTAATTGTCTGGAATGATGAACCATCTATAGCCATATTAACTGTGTACTTTGTTCCTGCCGGTATTACTACATTACCTGTGTTCTGAACTAAGGTTACAAATGTAATTACATCTCCCTCATATATTTCACTTGGGAATCCGCCTAAAGCCACTACCTTAGCTTCCATGTTTTCAGTAGATGCTGCAGCTATCGTAATGCTAACCTGGCCTGTAACCGAACTATTATCGTCTATTTTAATAGACGCATCTGCTGTAAAAACACCTGCCTCTGTAGGCTTCCATTCATTCACTGTCACTGAGCCTGTCTCTCCTGCAGGGATTGTGATAGTTCCCTTTAGTGTCTGATTGCCAATCTTCACAGCAACATGCTTATTCATAACCATCTGGTCACCTTCATTTTTAGCTGTTACTGTAATCTTTACAGTATCTCCTACCTTTGGATTTTCAGGAGAATATGTTATTCCCGTAATTTTAACATGATCAGATATTGGTTTCGTAGTCGGAGCTTCAGTTGTAGTTTCCGGTGTAGTCGGTGCTACTGTTGTTGTCTCCGGTTCCGCTGTTTCCGGCTCTGTAACAGGTTCTGCACTATTTACGTCTCTTTGAGATGTACGGTTATTATTGGATGTATTTCCATCGTTTATATAAGCAATGGCCGTAACTAAACATTTGCCACTATATGAACCACTTACTGTGTATTCAACCCTTGCTGTTTTTCCTGCGCCTAAACCTGCCGCAATCTTTTCAGTTCCTATGCTTTCCCTATTAACATAAAATGACATATTAAAGTCACTTCCAACACTTGCTGCTCCCACATTTTTGTAGTCAGCATATACCTTTGTAGCGCCATCTTTCTGATAAATGCCAACTTTAGTTATAACAACATCATAATCGACAGCAGCCTTTACTGAATAACCGGTTACCAAATTCAAATTCATAACCATAGTAAAAGCCATAAGTAAGCTAAGTATTTTTCTTATCTTCCCTTTCATCATTTGTTTCTCCCTTCACTATTTATTTATCAATTCTGCGTTTAACGTTCAACGGACCATATACTGAAATTGTATTATTTTATTGGCATAATGTCAAATACAACTTAACGTTTATACTGTTGTAAAATCGTTTTTTCCTAAACTTTAATCACACAAAACTTTCTTAGCAATATCGGCACTCATTTTTGCATCCTTTGCATAGTAATCTGCCCCTATCTGCATGGCATAGTCTGCTGTTAAAACAGCACCGCCTACCATAACCTTGCATTCTACATTATTTTCACGTAAAAGCTTAATGGTTTCTTCCATTGAGCCAAGGGTTGTTGTCATAAGAGCTGACAAACCTACCAGATGAACATCATTTTCTATAGCTGAATTAACTATAGCCATAGGGTCTACATCACGGCCTAAATCAATAACATCAAAGCCATAATTTTCCAGTATAACCTTAACAATATTTTTCCCAATATCATGTATGTCACCTTTTACTGTAGCTACTATTATTTTACCCTTACTTTCAGATACCTCACCGTTATTTGCCAGATAATACTTGATTTCCTCGAAGCATTCCTTAGCCACATCTGCCGCCAAAATAAGCTGTGGAAGGAACATTGTGCCTTTTTCAAATTTATCTCCCACCACATCCAGTGCCGGAATAAGCATTTCGTTAATTATCACCATGGCATCTGTGTTGTTTAACAAGTCCTTAGTTATACTTCTTCCGTCATTTTTCATTCCTGTTTCCATTGCATGAAGAAGCATATCTGCCTCTTTGCTTCCAAGAGATACTGCTCCTGCACTTTTTACCGTTTTTGTTTCTGTAGAATCTTTTTTAACAGCTACCTCTATGGGATTATTGTTAGAATACTCTATAAAATCCATTGCATTTTCATCTATTGCCGCTAATACCTTATATGTTTTAACAGCCCACACCATAGATGAAACATTAGGATTAATAATAGGTAAATCCAAACCACTGTGAAGTGCCATTGTAAGAAATGTTTTATTTACAATTTCCCTGTTAGGAAGTCCAAAGGAAATATTTGATACTCCAAGAACTGTTTTAAGTCCCAATTTATTTTTTACAATATTAAGTGCCTTAAGAGTTTCCTGAGCAGCCTTCTGTTCAGCAGAAACCGTAAGAGTAAGGCAGTCAATTATAATATTTTCTTTTCTGATTCCGTATTCCATTGCCCTGTTCATAATTTTTTCGGCAATTTTTACTCTTCCTTCTGCACTATCCGGTATGCCGTTTTCGTCTAATGTAAGACCAATAACAGCAGCACCGTATTTGGCAACTACAGGAAGTATTTTATCAAGAACTGCATCCTCTCCATTAACGGAATTGACTATAGGCTTCCCGTTGTACACACGAAGAGCCGCCTCTAAAACTTCCGGCTTGGTGGAGTCTATCTGCAATGGCACGTCTACAATTGACTGAAGAGCTTTAATGGTTTTAATCATCATTTCTCTTTCGTCAATTTGAGGCAGACCAACATTTACATCTAATATATCTGCTCCACCTTCTATCTGTTCTATAGCCTGTCCTAAAATATAATCCATGTCATTTTCAATAAGCGCCTGCTTAAAGCGTTTCTTTCCTGTTGGATTAATTCTTTCCCCAACAATTCTAGGCTGATTTACTACAACGGTTTTAAGAGGTGAACATACAGCCATTTCTCCACTGTAATTATTTTTCTTGAAATCGCCGTTTTTCTTTGCTTCTTCAAGCATTTCCTTTAATCTTGCAACATATTCCGGAGTTGTACCACAGCATCCACCCATAACCTTTGCACCAAACTTAAGCATTTCCTTACAGATAGTTGCAAATTCATCTGCCGATACATTGTATGTATTAGTGACCGGGTCAGGCAATCCTGCATTAGCCTTTACCACAATAGGAAGGTATGTCCACTTGGATATTTCCTCAACTATAGGAAGCAAGTCTTTTGGTCCTAATGAACAGTTGACACCTAATGCATCTACCCCAAGTCCCTGCAATGTGAGACACATGGCAGATACGGAACATCCCGTAAATGTACGCTTATTTTCTTCAAATGTCATTGTAGTCATTACAGGAAGGTTAGAATTTTCCTTTGCGGCAAGAACGGCAGCCTTTGTTTCTAGCAAATCAGTCATTGTTTCTATTACAATAACATCTGCTCCCTCAGCAGCTACCACTTCTTCCTTAAAAATATCATATGCCTCTTCAAAAGTAAGGCTTCCTGTAGGTTCAAGAAGTTGACCTATAGGACCTAAATCAAGGGCAACTAATGTATCTGTACCTTTTGCTGCTTCCTTTGCATTTTTAATTGCAGCACTAATTAATTCCTTTACGGAATAACCGGTATTTTCCATTTTGTATCTGTTAGCACCAAATGTGTTGGCATATACTATATCAGCACCTGCTTCAATATAGCTTTTATGAATATCCACAATCCACTCCGGCTTTAATATATTCAGGGTTTCAGGAACTGTTCCCACTTCCATACCTTTCTTTTGAAGCATTGTTCCCATTGCTCCATCTAAAAGTACATAATCTCTCTCAAAAATACTATTACCTGCCACAGCTTTTTCCTTCCTTTCTAAATTGACATTTTTCTCTAAAATTACATGTATCACAGCTCTTTTGACTGGAAACCTTAAGATTGTGTCCTAAACCTATAACGCAGGTTACGGACTTAGTAGGAGTAAGCATCATACTGCTGTTTACACAAACCCCCACACGCTTTGAGGCATCTAAAATTTCCAGAAACTTTTTCTGACCCTCTAGAGGAAAATCATCATATCCCAATCCAAATCTCCATGTATGCTCATATTCCTTAAAATCCTTTAATATAACCTCCTCCGCCTTATCACATACTTGTTCAATAACGGCAGAAGCCAGACTATCTGTTATGATTGCCTCCGTCATACCTGTAATCTGTTTTTTTCTAATTAGCAAATCAACATTTCCCGACAAGGTTGCACACATAAACACCACTTTTTCGCAGTTTTCAAGATGATTAGCAATTGCCTTACCCTCTAATTTAAACTCACTGTTAGGTATCTGACCGTCAACCAAATCAAACACCTTATATGTAAACTTAGGCTCCATAGCCTCTTTTAATTGTTTTGCACACAACAAAAGAAGCTCTTTTGTTGTGTCATCGGGAATCTGATTCCCATATCCCATATATCTAAGAGCTTCATCGAAATTAATGTCTTCAATTATAACGTTTCTGTTATTATTTACCATAATGCCAACCTGTTTATCTATTAGTTTTTTATGATACTTTCAACACTTTTTGTTATTTTTCCTGCAATATAAGGATCATTCATAGTGTAAATGTGAATACCCTCAACACCATTGGCTACTAAATCAATTATCTGGTCAATGGCATATGAAATACCTGCATCTCTCATAGCTTCCGGATTATCACCAAAACGCTGTAACACCTTTGAAAGCTTTGCCGGGATACTTGCACCACACATGGAAACCATTCTTTCTATCTGTTTCTTGTTGGTTACAGGCATTATTCCTGCCTCAATAGGAACATCAATCCCTGCTATTCTTACTTTCTCAATAAAGTCATAAAAAGCATTGTTATCAAAGAATAACTGAGAAATAAGATGGTCTGCACCTGCGTCAATCTTTTTCTTAAGATTTTTTATGTCAGCAATCATGCTTTCTGCTTCCTGATGTACCTCCGGATAGCATCCTCCTGAAACATTAAAGCCCATATTTTTTGACATAATATACTCAGTAAGTTCTGATGCATACCTGAAATCATGCTTTAATTCAAAATTAGGATTAACATCTCCTCTTAAAGCAAGAATGTTGTCTATTCCCTTTTCCTTTAATTCTTCAAGTATTCTGTCAATGTCTTCCTTTGTGTTGTAAAGACATGTTAAATGAGCAATAGTTTCAATACCGTATTCGTTCTTTATTTTAGAACACAGGTCTACTGTCGTTGCATTTGCAACACCTACTCCTCCGGCACCATAAGTTACACTAATAAAATCAGGATTTAACTGTTTCAATTCCTCAAGTGTCTTATAAATTGTTTCTACACCACTTTCCTTCTTTGGTGGGAAAACCTCAAAGGAAAATACTGTTTTTTTCTTAAATAAATCTGCTATATTCACTTATTTCTCCTTATCAGGGTTTGCAGCAAAACAAATTAAAACCTGCTATAAGGCATATAATTATTATGCAAACCACAAAAAATGTACTTTCTATCAATAACGATAATGTCATTCCCACTGCTAACCAGAATAAAGCAAAACCACATAACTTATGCATCTTTTTTCCTATCCTTATTGTTTATGATATATTTTATGCATTTATTGCGTTTTTTTACCACCAAATCAGGATTTTGCCCTATCTTTCGGTAATAATTTATTAATCGTTTATATTCTCGTCTTCATCATAATCGTCATCATTTTTTGATGTAAACTTATTTACAATATCAGGCACCATATCAATAATTCTTGAAATTCCATCATTGTCTTTTACGCTAATAAGCTTTGATGAACCATCTTTAATAATAAGAACGGCACTAGGGGTAATTTTTCCTCCTACACCTCCTGTCCCGTTGTCACCCTTTGAAAAAGTACCGATTCCCATTCCAAAAGATACATCTGCCATTGGTAAAATAATGGTTTCACCTACCACTATAGGTTCTCCTACCACAGACTTTGTAGTAATAAACTGTTCCATTGCCTTTAATAAGTCATCTGTACTTTTTTTATTATCTGCCATATGCTGCCTCCTTTAGCTTAATTTTCTTATTACACTTCTAAGTTTCTTGTTCCAATATAATCTTAAGATATAATATCCGGCAATGCCCACCGTAACTGTACCTTTCGCCTTGATGTTGCCTTCCATTACCTTATTTTCAAAATCAGCGTTTATTCTAAAATGCTTTGGATTAATGTTAAACATACCAAATATCACGGCAATGTATCCAATGGCCTTTCCTGTTTCATCGGGATACTCAAATCCGATTCTTAAATTGCCTCTGACTTTTTTAGGTCGTATATGTTTTAATATCTTTAAAACATATTTTTTTGCAAACCTGTATGCCTCTTTTGTTCTGTTTGCAGTAAGAATTTTCTTGTATCTTGCCACCTTTTTCTTTAAATTATCTAAATTTTGAAAACCTTCTTTTATTCTATTGTATATATCTTTTATTTTATCTTTAATTTTCGTAATTATTTCAGATATTTTAATTTTTTTCTTAGGTTTGTCCTTAGGCTTTTTTAAAGTTGCATCTTTCTGTTTTTCAGATACATCTTCTTCCTGTATATTTATATTAATAATATCGGACTTGTCTTTATTATCTGCATTCCCCTGCCTGCCTTCCGTTTTTACCGGAGTTTGCAATTCATCCTTACTTGTGGTGTTCTCAGCAGTTTCCTTCTTTACATTATACTTAAAATCATCTTCTGATTTTTTTGAATGCTTTTCTTTTTCAGAATACCTTTTTACAGGAATTCCTAAAATTCTTAAACAATATTTTTTCCCGGTATTATTTATTACAAATCCAAAATGTACTATACCAAACAGCCAGAACGCCTTAACTTTAGCATTATATGACTTTTCATTTAAATCAGCCTTTGCCCTGTAACTAATGGGAAATAGCAATATAAGAAAGGCAAGAGTAAGTAGAACCAACAATACTATACCTATTATTTTTAAAATCAAAAACAAAATATGTACCATAGGCTATGCTTCCCCTGCTTCCATTTTGCTCATTATATATTTCTTATCTTTAACTTCTCCCGTATAATTAAGGCAATCCATTATAATCAGCTGTATCATATCCATTGCCTCTTCCATACCTTCAGTTATTCCCACAACTACCATGTCTGAATCCCGATACCACTTCTGATTTAAAATATTTGACGGGTATATTTCCAATGTATCGTAGTCATTTTGTGGCAAAGTGATAACGTACTTATTTAATTGAGGTTTTCCATTTTTTATTTTTCTTATAACCTGTCTTTTTTTATCCAAAAGGTTATACCCTACATATAAATCTTCGTACCATCTCATATACCACTCCTGCTACAACCTTAAAGCTAAGCCTGCATTATACCATTTAAAATTTCTATACACGCCAGCTTTTCAGCCTTATCGTTACATGTTACCAGTGTATTGTAAATAAAATCCTGAAGTTCACTTATATTATTAAAGAATATTGGAAGTTCAGATATTGCAGCGGACAAAACCGCTCTATTTACTGCCTTTTCGTTATCCTTAAATAACTTAGCGTACTCATCACATAACTCCTTTTTCTTAGTTTCAATGTAATCTTCATCAGCAACAGAATTATCCGGTTCTTTCTCCATCTCCACAAACATACTGTCAGAATTTAATTTTGGAAGTCTATACACAACCTCATAAACCTCGTCAAGCTGTAGCTGAGAAATGGTTTCCGAAAAACTCTCCTTTATCTGGTCTGTTATATCATAAGAAGCAAGCAACGGATAAATCTTTTCCTGCTCCCCTTCTAACATAACAAACATATCCTCTATTTCTTCTAATGTTTTCGGACTGAATTTGTTCATAAATAAAAGGTTGGTATCCTTTATTATTTCCACGCAGCCTTTTACTATATTGTCATTTACGCAAAACTCATTGGTATACAGCACTAAAAGCAAATCGTTAAGGATTTCCTGTATCATCATTGCCCCATCCATCTGTTCATCAATATATGCGGCAATTTCTGAAAGAACATCCTTTGCCTCTTCGTACTGCTCATTTGTAATTTCCTTAAAGTGTATGTCCTTTAACTGTTTAAAGGCTTCTGCCAAATATGGATAACTTTCCTCCATGGATGCTGTTTTTTCAAGCATGGAGGAACTTTTTATCATATACAGAAAATCATCCACGCTATCTTTTGTACTTCCATTGTATATAGACAAACCGTTTGAAAGCATATCATAAAACTTACTTTTAGTTAGTTTTAAAGGAAGCTGACCTACAACATCTTTTATTTTGCTGTTGACCATCATGTTATCTTCATCTTCAAGTATATACTGCATAAGTTTTCTTGTATAATTTTCATCAGAATAGCCCTCAGGAAGCTCATCATCCCTAAACCTGTATTCAACACGGTTAATAGCGTGCTCGTATATATTATACATATCCACATAACAGGTAACATCTTTTACTTTTCCAATGATTTCATCTCTGATTTCATTTAACGTATCAATATCTTCCGTCACGTTTTCGTTGTTATCTTTGGCGCATTTTTCTATGATACAGTTTACTTTTTTTAAATAAGAATCATAATCTGCATCCATTATTCCGTCGCTTTCCTGTTTCACAACGTAATAAGTATAATAATTCATGGCAAGTCTTATAAAGGCATATTTATTATTTATTTCCATAAATTTACCATAATATTCCTTAAGACCGCTTTCTACGTTTCTGTTTTTTAATAAATCTCCAACTATCTTCTTCATAAAAGCCTGCTCTTTACTATTTTTATTTCATAATATCGCAGAAATCAAAGGTTGCAAAGTAATCTTTAGGTGTTTCTGCTCTTCTGATCATTTCAACACTGCCGTCTTCCTTTAACAGCAATTCAGCTGAACGTAATCTGCCGTTGTAATTATATCCCATAGCAAATCCGTGAGCCCCTGTGTCGTGGATGTATATATAATCTCCCATATCAATTTTTGGAAGTTTTCTGTCCACTGCAAATTTATCGTTATTTTCACAAAGCGAACCTACAACATCATATACATGGTCGCATGGTGCATCTTCTTTTCCTAAAACCGTTACATGGTGATATGCCCCATACATTGCCGGTCTCATAAGGTTTGCAGCACATGCATCTACCCCAATATATTCCTTGTAGATATGCTTTTCGTGAATTGCCTTTGTTACCAAAGCACCATATGGTCCCATCATAAAACGTCCCATTTCAGTGTATATTGCCACATAATCCATGCCTTCCGGTGTAAGGATTTCTTCATATACTTTTCTGACACCTTCTCCAATAGCCATAATATCATTTGGCTTCTGATCCGGCTTATATGGTATACCAACGCCACCTGAAAGGTTAATAAACTTAATATTTGCTCCTGTTTCTTTTTTAAGAGTAACTGCCAACTCAAATATTGTTTTGGCAAGCATTGGATAATATTCATTTGTTACTGTATTGCTGGCTAAAAATGCATGAATACCAAAATTCTTTACACCCTTTGCCTTTAAAATCTTAAATGCCTCTGTAATCTGGTCTAAGGTCATTCCATATTTTGACTCTCCCGGATTATCCATAATGCCGTTGCATACTTCAAAAACTCCACCCGGATTGAATCTGCAGCTTACAGTTTCCGGAATACCACATTCCTTTTCCATAAAATCTATCATTGTTATATCATCTAAATTAATAATTCCCCCAAGGCTGTTGCAGTAAGCAAATTCCCCTTCCGGTGTTTCATTAGATGAAAACATTATTTCATCATTTCTAAGTCCTAACTTGTCTGCTATCATTAATTCTGTATATGATGAGCAGTCAACCCCACAGCCAACTTCTGCTAACTTCTTTATGATAAAAGGATTAGGGGTTGCCTTTACTGCAAAATACTCTCTAAAGCCCTCATTCCATGAAAAAGCCTCATATACTTTCTTTGCATTGTCGACAAATCCTTTTTCGTCATAAATATGAAATGGTGTAGGATATTTCTTTACAATTTCCTGTACCTGTTCAAGTGTAATAAATGGTTTTTTAGTCATTTTCAGTCCTCCTGGTATCTTTTTTGTGTTTATTTATCTGCCATAAATATCGCATAAGTATCTTAATCTTTCGATTTTATCATGGCTAAATTGTCCATTTAACATTCTCCATCTCCAATTTGTCCCCATAGATGACGGCAGATTCATTCTGCCAATATGACCTACCTTAAGTACATCCTGCATCTGGAATATAACAAGATTTGCGACACTTTCATATGCTGTTTTAAAAACTTTGTCAACTAAATCTTCTATACTTCCGTTTCTGCATTCCATATATTCCCTTATGTAGCCTAATTCCCAGTGCTGCATTCCTGAAAAATACCCAACCAAAGTATCATTGTCATGGGTTCCTCCATATGCCACAACATTTGGAATCCAGTTATAAGGAAGATGGTCATTTTTTCTATCTCCGTCAAAGGCAAATTCCAGTACTTTCATTCCCGGATACCCTGACTTTTCCAGCACTTCCACAACCTCAGGCATTTTAACACCTAAGTCTTCTGCAATTATGCTTTTACCGTTAATGGATTCATCGATTGCCTTAATTAAATCCATTCCCGGTCCCTTACACCACTTACCGTTTCTTGCGTCATTATCCTCAGCAGGAATGGCATAATACTTAACCGTTCCTATAAAATGGTCAATACGGATAACATCATAAAGATTTGCTGAATGTTCCATTCTCTTTCGCCACCAGCTAAAGTCATCTTTTTTGATTTTATCCCAGTCATAAAGAGGATTTCCCCATCTTTGACCTGTCTCAGAAAAAGCATCAGGTGGAACCCCTGCCACTTTCTTTGGTTCTAAATCTTCGTCTAACTGGAATACTTCCGGATTCTGCCACACATCAGCAGAATCCATTGCCACATAAATAGGGATATCTCCAATAATTTCAATTTCCTTTTCGTTGGCATATTCTTTTAACTTATTCCACTGCTTATAAAACATAAACTGAATAAATCTGTAGTAATCTATTTCTTCAGCTAATTCCTCTTTATATAGCTGTATAGCCTTTTCTTTTCTGAATTTAATATCATCATCCCAGCTTTGCCATGCCATGTAATTGAATTTCTTTTTACATGCACAATATAGACAATATCCATCAAGCCAGAACTCATTTTCTTCTAAGAAGTCCTGATATTCCTCTGTTCCCAAATGCTTGCTGTTATGATATGCCTCTTTTAAAACAGTAAATCTTGAATTATACATCATTCCATAATCTACATACTGTTCTTCCATATTCCATCTGAAACTTTCAACGTATTCTCTTGTTAAAAGTTCCTCTTCAATAAGCATATCAAGGTCGATAAAATAAGGATTTCCGGCAAATGCCGAAAACGATGCATAAGGACTGTCCCCATAGCTTGTAGGACCAAGAGGCAATACCTGCCAGTATTTCTGTCTTGCCATTACAAGATTATCCACAAATTCGTATGCACTTTTTCCAAAGGTTCCTATACCGTACGGTGACGGTAAACTGCTAACCGGCATTAAAATTCCGGCGCTTCTACTAAAATTTTCCTGCATTTTATTCCTTCCCTTTATTTATGTTCGTGAGTAAAAAGATGATCCTGACAATATTCCTTATTTCCACTGCACTTTGAACAATATCTAAAAGTAAGATTAGGGTCATCTAACTCTGTTCTTCCACATATATAGCACTTATGAAGTGCTCCATTTTCGTGCTTTACAGGTCTTGCCTGACGTACCGACTGCCTGTATTCATGTCTTCTTTTTACCTGTTTAGGATTAAACCTGCTTTTATTTCGTGTTCTTAACCAGTAAATCAAGAAGTTAAGAAGTGATACAACAATTAGTACCGTAATAACTATTGCCACAACTGTTGTATTATTCTTAAATGCATCAAAAATATCAACTAAAAGAAAGGCTCCATATAAATATCCCATCCATTTAATCTTTATTGGGATAATAAAATACAATAGCAGCTGCTCCTCCGGATATGTTGCCGCAAATGCCAGAAAAATTGACATATTAACATAAAAAGTGCTTACGTAGCTTCCAAACACTGCTCCAAAATAGTAGGTATAATCTGATATTCCATAAGCTGTCATTTCACTAAACGCAGATGTTGGAAGTATGCCAAAATATACCACTCCCATTAAAATTCCATATAATACCAAAGCACCTAATATGGTAAATATAAATCCCGAAAAAATAAATACATTGTATCTGTAAGTTCCCCATGCTCTTTCTAACCCCTGACCTAACTGGTAGTACAGTAAAAGCATGATAATTGTAAATATGGAAAGCTGTTCCGGTGGCATTAAAATCCATGTGAATATTCTCCACACCTGTCCCCTGAATACCCAGTAGGGATTAAATGCCAGAAATTCCGATATTTCCGGGCTTATTATCTGTAACATATACCCGATGATATAGGCCACAATCAAATATACTGACAAATTTTTTATTGCATATTTTCCATATTTTCTCTCAAAATTTGATGCCATATAAAATGCTCCTGTCTAACATGTTAATCTTTTCTATAATCCAAATTACAGTATAAATTCTACACCTGTGTTTGTCAAACTACTTTATACTTTGTATTAATATATTTTATACATTTCACCAAAAATTCATTATTTATACTCACCCACATAATATCGTTTAGTTGTTTTTTTCATGTATTTATATTATAATAGGAAGTCGTTTTGAGAATTATTTTCAACATTTTAGACTATTTATGTCTTATTTAGGCATTTTTATATGAATTAATTGGAGGATTAAATGGATAATAATTATTACACTCTGGGTATTGATATTGGCTCTACTAC
>NZ_CAKVZL010000029.1:17304-22182 GCF_934835595.1 Eubacterium sp. AF15-50 | reverse complement strand
TTCTTAGGTAATGATGCTGCACTTATATTGTTTGTTGGATAGTATGTAATCGAAGATACTATCATTGCAATGGCACAAATAATCGCACAAAATTTCTTCAACCTTTTCATTTCATAAACCTCTCTTTCATTTGATTAAATATTTATTTAAATTGTACACTTGTAAAGAGTTATTTATTAGTATCATATTTTTATATATGGGATTAATTTTTTAGGAAAGTGTTTTAATTTTAAGATTTTCCATATATATATGTGCAAACACAAAAAACTCCTAAGAAGCAACGACCGAGGCGGAAGCCGAGAAATCGAACCTTCGAGCCCGGGACTGGGCTCGCTTATGCAATAAAAATGGGCACCTGTTAAGGTACCCATTTTATTGCATAAGAAAAGCGCGAGACGGGGATCGAACCCGCGACCCCCTCCTTGGCAAGGAGGTGCTCCACCACTGAGCCACTCGCGCATTGTTTCGTGTGTGTCACACGCAAGACATATAATACTATATGGCAATGGCTTTGTCAACAATAAAATTAAAAAAAGTTAAAGTTTTCGTAATAAAGATATGAAAATGTTTATTTGCAAAGACAATAGGTTTGTGATTAAATATATAATAAACATAAATATAAAAGCGAGGTTGTTATGTCATTGGATTGGAATGTTTTAAACTGGATACAGGAAAACTTGCAATGTGATTTTTTAGATGTATTTATGAGTAAATTCACATTGTTAGGAGAAATGGGAATAATTTGGATTGCCATAGCCATAGGACTGCTTATTAGCAAAAAACATAAAAAAGCAGGATTGCTGGTACTTATTGGATTATTGTTAGGAGTTATAATAGGAAATGGAATATTAAAAAATCTGGTTATGAGATCAAGACCGTGCTGGATAAATACAGATTTTAATCTACTTATTGCAAATCCAAAGGATTATTCATTTCCGTCGGGACATGCATTGTCCTCAACTATTGCAGCAACAGTTGTTACATTATATAGGAAAAAATGGGGAATAATAGTTATTCCAATAACCGCTCTTATGGCTTTCTCAAGATTATACCTGTATGTACACTTCCCTACAGACATTTTAGGAGGAATTGTTATGGGAATTATCATTGGATATGTTACATATTTTTGTGGAAATAAAATTATTGACAGTGTAGGCAAAAAGAAGAATGCCTTATAGGTTAGGGAAAACACCAATTGATTTTCTTTAATCCCTATTATATACTAGGAATTAAAGAAGGAGGCAGTTAAAATGATGATTTCAACAAAAGGGCGTTATGCTCTAAGGGTTATGATAGATTTGGCACAAAATTCTAAGGAAGGATTTGTTTCCCTAAAGGACGTGGCAAAGAGACAGCAGATATCCATGAAATACCTTGAAATGATTGTGTCTATACTTAATAGAGGAAAAATGGTCAAAAGCCAAAGAGGAAAGGCAGGAGGCTACAGATTAATTAAAGATCCTTCAGAATACAGTGTAGGTTCCATTATAAAACTGGCGGAGGGTACCTTAGCACCGGTTTCTTGTTTAGAAGAAGGGGGAAGCTGTGACAGAATGGAGAAGTGTGTAACATATCCATTGTGGAAACAGTTAGATGAGGTAATAGATGATTACCTTGAAAATGTCACTTTGAAGGACTTGATGGATGGAAATGTAAAAAAATAAAAACATAAAAATAAAATAATTTAAGGCTTAAGTATTCTTGTGTTAATTAAGTGTTACGTAATCCTTATTGACAAATTACAAAAATTACGGCATAATTAACAACTGTGAAAACATTGTAATAATTTCGTAACAAACGGAGGTTAGGGTGAAGAGTAAAATATACGGGTTGCTTTTAGCGTCCCTTATGATAGTTACTTTATGTCCTTTAAGTGTGTCGGCGAAAAGTGTTAATAATAAAGCAAAAACAGTTACGGTTTCTCAAACAAATGATGTGATTACAGTTTCAAAGAATGTTAAGGTAAACAGCACTTTTTCAAGCCCGAAGGCTTTAGGCATAAAGAAGGCAAAATTAAAGCGTTTATACAATATAGTTTCAGATAATACAAAGGTTGCCACAGTTACGGCAGCAGGAACGGTTAAAGGTATTAAGAAAGGTGCCACAACCATTACGTTAACATCAAAGGCAGATGGTTCTGTATATGCTAAGATTAATGTAAATGTTAAGAACCGTTACAATAAGCAGAAGTTAAGACTTATGTCAGCTATTATTTATGCAGAAGCCGGTTCAGAGTGTTATGCAGGAAAGAAAGCAGTTGGTATTGTTATTATGAACCGTGTGCGTTCTAAGGATTTTCCGGGAACGTTAAAGAAGGTTATTTATCAGCCGGGACAGTTCGGACCTGTAAGAAACGGTTCATTAAAGAAAGCTTTAAAGTTATACGATGAAGGCAGACTTAATAAGAAATGCATTAAAGCTGCGAAAGCTACTCTTAATGGAGACAGGGTAGTGACTTACAAAAATGTAAAGACAGACATGAGTAGTTATTTATTCTTTAGTGGGTATGTAAGTGGTATGAGATTACAGATTCAGGGACATCAGTTTAAATAGTTTTTCTATAGATTTCACTTTAAGGAGATGTACCGCATTGGTTAAGGAGATTAATTAATGCGATACATCTTTTTGATATTGCTAAGAATGTATTGAATTAACTGTCAAATTAGTGCAAATAATACCTTTATAACAATTATGAATAAAGGGCTTTACAAATAAAACTATATGAAGTATAATTCCTATGAAAAAGATAGGAATAAGGAGGAAACATTATGTATATATACGCTGACAATGCGGCAACAACAAAGACAAGTCAGGCAGCTATTGATGCTATGGTTGACATTATGAACAATGTGTATGGTAACCCATCAAGCCTTCATACTGTAGGACAGAAGGCTAAAGAGGCATTAGAAAAGGCAAGAGTTGAAGTGGCACAGTGCTTAGGAGCTGATTTTAAGGAAATATATTTTACATCAGGCGGAAGCGAAGCTGATAACCAGGCAATTATTTCAGCAGCAAAGTTTGGTGCAAGAAAGAATAAAAAGCATATTATTTCCACTAAGATTGAACATCACGCAGTGCTTCACACATTAAATAAATTAGAAAAAGAAGGCTTTGAGGTTACACTTTTAGATATAGATGAAAGTGGAATTGTAAAACCTGAGGATGTGGAGGAGGCAATAAGAGAAGATACAGCTCTTGTTACCATAATGTATGCCAATAATGAAATTGGAACTATCCAGCCTATAGCAGAAATCGGAAAAATCTGTAAGGAGAAAGGGGTAATTTTCCACACAGATGCTGTTCAGGCAGCAGGACATCTTCATATTGATGTAAATAAAGAAAATATTGATATGTTATCATTATCAGGTCATAAATTCCACGGACCGAAAGGTGTTGGAGTATTGTTTGCAAGAAAGAATATTCCTCTGGTAAATATAATAGAAGGTGGAGCTCAGGAAAGAGGAAGAAGAGCAGGAACTGAAAATCTTCCGGCTATTGTAGGTATGGCAAAAGCATTAATGGATGCAACAAAAGCCATTGATGAAACAGCAGAAATTGAAATTAAATTAAGAAATCACCTTATTGAAGGGTTGGAAAAAATCAGTCATTCTATTTTAAATGGTGACAGAGAAAAGAGACTTCCGGGAAATGTAAATTTCTGCTTTGAAGGAATTGAAGGAGAGTCATTATTGTTATTATTAGATGCTAAGGGAATTGCCGCATCTTCAGGTTCAGCGTGTACATCAGGTTCCCTTGACCCAAGCCATGTACTTTTAGCTATTGGAAGACCTCACGAGATAGCTCATGGTTCTTTGAGACTTACTATCTGCCGTGATAATACAATGGAAGAAATTGATTACATGATAAAAGAAATAGCTAACGTTGTTGAATATTTAAGAGGAATTTCACCGGTTTGGGATGAACTGGAAAAAGGTGAAATTAAGCACATTATTTAATTTTTGGAGGTGTCAATATGTTATATAGTGAAAAGGTTATGGATCATTTCATGAATCCTAGAAATGTTGGAAAAATAGAAGATGCTGATGGCGTAGGTGAAGTGGGAAACGCAAAATGTGGCGATATAATGAAAATATATATTAAGGTTAATGACGGAATCATTACAGATGTTAAGTTTAATACATTTGGATGTGGCTCAGCAATTGCCAGCAGTTCCATGGCAACAGAAATGATAAAGGGAAAACCTGTATCAGAGGCATTGGAGCTTACCAACAAAGCAGTTGCAGAAGCACTTGACGGATTGCCTGCTCATAAGTTACACTGTTCAGTGTTAGCAGAAGAAGCAATTAAGGCTGCTATTGAAGATTACGAGAAAAAGAAAGAAGCTAAAAGCGAATAAAGACAAATCTTTTGCCATGGATTTTTTCTTTTAGCTTACAGGAAAGAGTGAATTTATGATAAAAGATTTACAGGAAGAAATTTTAAAGTTAAAAAAGGAAAAGGATATTTGCATTTTAGCCCATTGTTATCAGAATCCTGAGATTTTAGAGGTGGCAGATTTTACCGGAGACAGCTTCGGGCTTTCAGTAGAGGCTGCAAAGACCAGTGCTAAGACAGTAATTATGTGCGGCGTCAGATTTATGGCTGAAACAGTGAAGATTCTTTCACCGGATAAAAAGGTAATACTGTCAAATGCAGACGCAGGCTGTCCCATGGCAGAAATGATGGACAAGGATTTAATTGAACAGGTTAAGAAATCCTATCCGGATTATACTGTGGTGGCATATATTAACACAACAAGTTCCCTTAAGACTATTTGTGATGTTTGCGTTACATCTTCATCAGCAGTGACTATTTGCAAAAAAATAGAAAATGATAAAATCTTATTTATACCTGACTGCAATTTAGGTGCGTGGGTAG
>NZ_CAKVZL010000029.1:0-17294 GCF_934835595.1 Eubacterium sp. AF15-50 | reverse complement strand
CTACCAGAGAAAACCTTTAAGCTGTTAAACGGAGGCTGCCCGACTCATGCAAGAATGGGTTCGGAGGATGTTAAACGTGCAAAGGAAAAATGGCCGGATGCTTTAGTATTAGTTCATCCTGAATGTAAGCCGGAAGTGGTAGAATTGTCAGATTACGCAGGTTCAACTACAGGAATTATGAGCTATGCCAAAAACAGCCAGGCAAAGGAATTTATTATTGGAACTGAAAACAGTATTGTAACCCATTTACAGATGGAATGTCCTGATAAGATTTTCCATCCGTTGTCAAAGGACTGCATTTGTCATAACATGAAGGCAACAACCCTTACAGACGTGCTTAACTGTTGCAAGGGAATTGGTGGCGAGGAAATTAATCTTGATGAAGATACAAGATTAAAGGCAAAGGCATGTATTGACAAAATGATAGAACTTGGTTAATTATCTTTTATTAGTGGATGGAGATGACGATAATGAAGAAGGCTTTAGTTGCAATGAGCGGCGGCGTAGACAGCAGTGTTGCTGCGGTTTTTATGAAGGAAAACGGATATGACACAATAGGTGTTACCATGAAGCTTTATGACAATGAAGATATTAATATGTCAAGAGAGAAAACCTGTTGTTCATTAAGTGATATTGAAGATGCAAGAAGTGTTGCATTTAACGTTGGAATACCATACTACGTTTTTAACTTTAAGGCAGAATTTAAAGAAATGGTTATTGACAAATTTGTCAATTGCTATAAATGTGGAATGACACCTAATCCATGTATTGACTGTAACAGGTATTTAAAATTTACAGAGTTGTACAGACGTGCAGAGGCATTAGGATGTGATGTTATAGTTACGGGACATTACGCCCGGGTTAAGTTTGATGAAAACACCGGAAAGTACCAGCTTCTTAAGGGAATTGATGATACAAAGGATCAAAGCTATGTATTGTATCATATGACTCAGGAACAGCTGGCACATACTATTTTCCCTCTTGGAGAGTATACAAAGGATGAAATAAGGGAGATTGCGGAAAAACATCATCTGGTAAATGCTGCAAAGCATGACAGCCAGGATATATGTTTTATTCCTGATGGAAATCATAAGAAGTTTATAGAGCAGTATTCCCATAAGAAAATAGGTCCCGGTAATTTTTTGGATGTTAACGGGAAAGTCATAGGAAAACACAACGGATATTACAGATATACAGTAGGTCAGAGAAAAGGCATTAATGTAAAACGGGAAGGAAAGCATTATGTTTTGGAAATCAGACCGGAAACGAATGAAGTTGTTGTTGGAAGAAACAAGGATTTATATACCAATGAACTTATAGCTACAGATTTTAACTGGATTTCCGGGGAAAGCCCTAAGGAGCCGGTAAAGGTAAGCGGAAGAACAAGATACCATCAGCCTCTTACAAAGGGTACGGCATCGGTACTTGAAAATGGAGACGTTAAGGTTGTATTTGATGAAGCAATCAGGGCTATAACCAAGGGACAGTCCGTTGTTTTGTACGATGGAGATGTAGTTCTTGGTGGTGGAACCATTATAAAAACAGATGTAAATGAAAATTAAAATAAAGCTTCTTTTTGCCGTAAAACAGGCGAAAGAAGCTTTATTTTTACACTAAAACATACTAAACATATATGAAATATAAATTTTTTGAAAAAATATAAAAATCCTATTGACAATGTAGGAATTAAATGATAATATCTTTATATCCTACAAAACAGATAGGGAATAAATGAAAAGGAGATTTGAATAATGAATAAGACAAAGACAGCTTATAATTACAACATGCGAAAGACATACTGTTGTTCCATGATGGTTAGTAAAGAAGAAGTGATTGGTAAAAATCGAATGTGTAAATAGTCTTATTAAATTATTGGAGGATATAAAAATGGCAAAAATAAATAAAAGTGCAGCAGAATTAGTTGGAAATACACCATTATTAGAGGTGACAAAATATCAGGAAAGTGTTGGAGCAACGGATGCTACTATTTTAGCAAAGCTTGAATATTTCAATCCGGCAGGAAGCGTTAAAGACAGAATTGCTCTTCAGATGATTTTAGATTTAGAGGAAAGTGGAGAGATTAAGCCGGGAGCAACACTTATTGAACCAACATCAGGAAATACAGGAATCGGAATTGCAGCTATAGCAGCAGCAAAGGGATATAAAGTAGTAATTACTATTCCGGAGACAATGAGTGTTGAGAGAAGAAACATTATCAAGGCCTATGGAGCAGAAATTGTACTTACAGATGGAACTAAGGGAATGAAGGGAGCCATTGCAAAGGCAGAAGAAATTCATGAAAACACACCTGGTTCAGTAATTGTAGGACAGTTTGTAAATCCGTCAAATCCAAAGGCACACAGACTTACAACAGGTCCTGAAATCTGGGAAGATACAGATGGGAAGGTTGATATTTTTGTAGCCGGTGTTGGTACAGGCGGAACAATTACAGGTGTTGGTGAATACTTAAAGTCAAAGAATCCTGACGTAAAGGTTGTAGCTGTTGAACCACAAACAAGTCCTGTATTATCAGAAGGAAAAGCAGGAGCTCACAAGATTCAGGGTATTGGCGCCGGATTTGTACCGGAAGTTTTAAATACAAAGATATATGATGAAGTATTTCCTGTATCAAACGAAGACGCATTTGCAGAAGGGAAGAACATTGCAAAAACAGAAGGCGTATTAGTAGGAATTTCATCAGGAGCAGCATTATACGCAGCAAAAGAATTAGCAAAGAGACCTGAAAACAAAGGAAAAGTAATCGTAGCATTATTACCTGACTCAGGAGACAGATACTACAGCACAGCACTCTTTGCGTAAGCAAAGACGTGCATCACCAAAAATCATTAAGCGTCAAAAGCTTGCTTTTGTAAGCGAAAATGATTTTTGGTTGATATAGGGCGCAGCCCGACAGTGAGATGTAGCGAAGCGAAATCGAACTGCACGTCTTTGAGAGACGAATAATCGAAAAAATAAAATCATTAAGCGTCAAAAGCTTGCTTTTGTAAGCAAAAATGATTTTTGGTTGATATAGGGCGCAGCCCGACAGTGAGATGTAGCGAAGCGAAATCGAACTGCACGTCTTTGAAAGACGTGTAGATAAATGCTAAGGTAGCGAAGCGAAATCGAACTGCACGTCTTTGAGATGCGTGCAGATAAGCTAAAAACAAATCGAAGGAGAATAAATATGAGCAACAGAAATTATAAATTTGAAACATTACAGTTACACGTAGGACAGGAACAGCCGGATCCGGCAACAGATGCAAGAGCAGTTCCAATTTACCAGACAACATCATATGTGTTTAGAAATTCAGAGCATGCAGCAGCAAGATTTGGATTAGCTGACGCAGGAAACATTTACGGAAGATTAACAAACTCAACTCAGGGTGTGTTTGAAGACAGAATCGCTAAGCTTGAGGGTGGTGTTGCAGGTTTAGCTGTAGCATCAGGAGCAGCAGCAATTACATACACAATTCAGGCATTAGCAGGTGCCGGAGAACACATTGTTGCCCAGAAGACAATTTACGGTGGAACATCAAACCTTTTAGCTCACACATTACCAAACTATGGCATTACAGCTACATTTGTAGATGCTCATAATTTAGAAGAAGTTGAAGGTGCAATTCAGGACAATACAAAGGCAATTTACCTTGAAACATTAGGAAATCCTAACAGTGATATTCCTGACATTGATGCCATTGCAGAAATCGCACATAAGCACGGACTTCCTGTAGTAGTGGATAACACATTTGGTACACCATACCTTATCCGTCCGATTGAGCATGGTGCAGACATTGTTGTTCATTCAGCAACTAAGTTTATTGGTGGACATGGTACATCTCTTGGTGGCGTAATCGTTGATGGCGGTACATTTGACTGGGCTGCAAGTGGCAGATATCCTGGAATTTCAGAGCCAAACCCAAGCTATCATGGAGTTAAGTTTACAGAGGCAGCAGGTCCTGCAGCATTTGCAACATATATCAGAGCAATTTTACTTAGAGATACAGGTGCAACAATTTCACCATTTAATGCTTTCTTATTACTTCAGGGAACAGAAACATTATCTCTTAGAATTGAGCGTCATAATGAAAATACAAAGAAGGTAGTTGAATATTTATCAAATCATCCGTTAGTTGAAAAGGTAAATCATCCATCATTACCTGATCATCCTGACCATGCACTTTACGAAAGATATTTCCCAAATGGCGGTGCAAGTATCTTTACATTTGACATCAAAGGCGGACAGGAAGAAGCTCATAAGTTTATTGATAATTTACAGCTGTTCTCATTACTTGCAAACGTTGCAGATGTTAAGTCATTAGTTATTCATCCTGCAACAACAACACATAGCCAGTGCACAGCTGAGGAGTTAGCAGAACAGAACATTAATCCAAATACCATCAGACTTTCAATTGGTACAGAAAACATTGATGATATTATTGAAGATTTAGATGAAGCATTTAAGGCCGTAGAAGGAAAATAATATAATTATCATAATAAAAAAACAACAGTGGCAAATGTCGCTGTTGTTTTTTCTATGGAAAAATGTATTTTAATTATTCACTAAAGGCATTATAATGGTACAGATAGCATTAAAAAACAAAAAAGGTGATTTAAGTGGTTAAAGGGATTTTTATTGTACTTATTTTAATAATATTAAGTATCATTTATTCTGTTTTCAGGCAAAAAAGAAAGAAAAAGAAATTCAAGGTAAGAAGGGTTATAAGAACTTTTGCAGTGGTATTTCTTTTGTTTATTGTATATTTGGTAATTGGCGGCATTGCTCCGTTCTTAATCCATAATAATATAACTAAAGATACTGAAAAAAAGGTGAAAAATACTAATTTTTACAGTGATAGGAAGGGTGTTGACAGGGCAGTAATTATTGAGGACAACGAAGAAGCCCTGAAAATGCGTTTGAAGCTTATTAAGGATGCAAAAAATAACATTGTTATGTCAACCTTTGATTTTAGAAGTGATGAGGCAGGAAAAGATATGCTGTCAGCTCTTCTTGATGCGGCAAACAGAGGAGTTAAGGTGGAAATTTTTGCTGACGGCTTTAATTCAGAACTTAGAATGGAGAGAAATAATTATTTCTATGCTTTAAGCTCTAACCCTAACATCAAAATCATTATTTACAACAAAATAAATCTTTTGACTCCATGGAAGGGATTGGGGAGAATGCACGATAAATACCTGATTTCTGACAATAAGGCGTATATGCTTGGAGGTCGGAACACATTTGGGTATTTTCTTGGAGACTATAAGGGACACAAAAATTACGACAGGGATGTTTTAGTATATAATACTGAATACAAGAAGGAAAAAAGTGACAGCTCCATATATCAGATAAAGAAATATTATAAGGATATTACTTCATTAAAATGCTGCAGTGTATTTCACAATAGCACTAAAATAGCAAAAAAGAAAAAGGTGAAGGAAGCAGGAGATTACTTAAAGGAGCGTTATACAAGGCTCTCTGAAAAATATGATAAGTTTTTAAGCAGTGAGTATAATTATGAAAAAAATACTTATGAAACTAATAAAATAACCCTTATAAGTAATCCAACCACAATATATTCAAAGGAGCCGGTGGTATTTTACACTTTAATGAAATTAGCTGAAAATGCAAAATCTGAAGTTAAAATACATACTCCTTACATTATATGTGATGACTATATGTATGAAGGTTTGTCTAAAATAGGGGATAAAACCACAATAATGTTTAATTCTGCTGAAAATAACGGAAATCTTTTTGGTGCCATAGATTACATGAGCAACAAAGAAAAAATAATAGACACTAAAATGACCATAAAGGAATATGAGGGAGGAATTTCCTATCACGGAAAAAGCATGACAATAGATGATGATATGGCAATAGTAGGCTCCTTTAACATGGATATGAGAAGTGCTTATATTGACACTGAATTAATGCTTGCCATTAACAGCAGGGAAGTTACAAAGCAGTTAAAAAATAATATGCTTTTATACGAAGAAAAGGCAGCTACAGTAAAAAATCTTAGTGAGTACAAGGATTTGCCTAAGGGAATGAAAATGAAGGAAATATCAGGAAAAAAAGAAAATCTGCATAAATATCTAGGCTGGATATTTAACGCATTAAGATTTCTTTTCTAGAAAAAATAGGTATAATGGGAAAATATAAAGGAGATGGTACTATGTTATACAACAGAAAAATAGTGATTATCGGTGCAGGTCACGTAGGAACCCACTGTGCAGCGGCACTGTCCTTTCAAAACATTTGTGATGAAATAGTTTTTATAGATAAGGATGAAGTCAAGGCTAAAAGTCAGGCAATGGATTTAGCAGACAGTGTATGCTTTTTGCCATCGGCTCCGATTATCAGAACGGGAGATTACAGGGACTGCGAAGATGCAGATATTATTGTTATCAGTGCAGGGGTGCCAAGGCTTCCGGGACAAACCAGGCTTGACACATTAGGGGCATCAATTGAATGTATAAAGGATGTTGTGGACAATTTAAATAAAACAGACATAAAGGGAATAATTATCACAATAACAAATCCTGCGGATATAATTGCCTACTATGTAAGAAAGCATACAGGACTTCCTAAAAACAGGTTGTTTGGCACGGGAACGTCACTAGATACTGCCAGAACAAGGCGGACAGTGGCAGATTTGTGCAAGGTGGACCCCCACAGTGTGATTGGATTTGCAATGGGAGAACATGGGGACTCCTCTATGGTACCTTTTTCACACCTTACAATTAACGGAGATGCTTATGACAAATTCGTTAAAGAACATGGTGACCGGTGCATAGATTTTAGTGAAGAGAAGGTTACTGAATGCACCCATATGAGAGGCATGGACATAATTAACGGAAAAGGTTCCACGGAATTTGGAATAGGAGCAGCCCTAGCAGATATGGCAAAGGCGGTGCTAACTAACGAACACAGAGTCCTTCCGGCATCAGTATTGTTAGAGGGAGAATATGGTCAAAATAATGTAAATGCCGGTGTTCCCTGTATTATAGGACGGAACGGAATTGAAGAAATAATTGAGTTAAAATTGACAGAAGAGGAAAATAAGCTGTTCGCTTCTTCATGTGATGTTATAAGAGAACATATAAAATTAGAGGAGAAAACCAAATGAACGAAGTTCATTTATAAGGATGTTTTCGACGAAATGCCGCTGACCGGAGGGAGGGGGCAATACATATTAATTAGGAGAAAACCAAATGAACGAAGTTCATTTATAAGGATGTTTTCGACGAAATGCCGCTGACCAAAGGGAGGGGGCAATACATAATCAAGGAGAAAACCAAATGGAAAATTACAGCATACATCTTCCAAGTTATTCTATTGGAAAGGACATTTATAAAGAAATACCTGAGATATGTGGTAAATATGGAAATAAAATAGTTGCAATAGGAGGACATAAAGCCTTAGCTGCCGCTAAAGACAAAATATTAGAAGCCATAAAAGATTCTTCCATGGAAATAATTGATTTTTTATGGTATGGAGGAGAGGCAACATACGAGAATGTAGAAAAGCTAATGGAAAATCCGGCAGTTATAAAGGCAGATATGATTTTTGCCATTGGAGGAGGAAAATCCACGGATACAGGAAAGTGCCTTGGAGTAAAAATTAACAAGCCGGTATTTTCTTTTCCAACTATTGCTTCTAACTGCTCTGCCTGCACCAGCGTATCCATAATGTATTATCCTGACGGACGTTTTAAGGAGCCTTTCTTTTATCCTGCACCGCCGGTACATGCATTTATTAACACGGAAATAACCGTTAATTCTCCGGAAAAATATTTATGGGCAGGCATGGGAGATACCTATGCCAAATATTTTGAGGCAGTTATGTCTTCAAAGGGAGAAGTACTTCCTCATTATTTTGCCATGGGGGTAAATAACAGCAAAATGTGTTACGAGCCTATTATGGAGTACGGAAAAGAGGCAATGGAATCAAACCGTAATAATCAGCTGTCAAAAGCATACGAGCAGGTAGTTTTGGCTATAATTGTATCAACTGCATTGGCATCTATTTATCTTACTGCAGAGCATACGGTACATTACAATTCAGGATTGGCACATGCAATATTTTATTCCATGACATCATATCCTCATATTGAAAAAAAACATCTTCATGGGGAGGTGGTAAGTTACGGAGTGCTAAATCTTTTACTGGTAGACCAAAACACGGGAGATTTTGAAAGAGTATATAATTTCAATAAATCCGTTAGACTTCCTACATGTTTAGAGGACTTGGAATTTGAAAAAAGTCAGATAGATGATTTGGCAAAAGGAGCAGTTGTAATGAAGGACATTGAGCATAATCCATATGTTATTACTGGGGAAATGCTGTCAGAAGCCATGAGAAAGCTTGAAGCATTAAAATAAAACTACACTAAAGAGGATTTTATGGATAAAAAGATAATTTTTTTAGATTTAGATGGAACATTAACTAACGATGAAAAGAAGGTTACGCCCCTTACCCAAAAGGCACTTTTAGAAATGCAAAAGGCAGGGCATATAGTTGTTTTGGCATCGGGAAGACCAACTCCCGGAATTTTGCCTGTGGCAAAAGCTGTGGAACTGGAAAAATTCGGAGGTTATATTATGGCATTTAACGGTGGAAAAATTATAAATGCGAAAACCAACGAGGTTGTGTTTGAACAGGTGTTAGACAGAAAGTATATAAGTCCATTGTTAAAATATGCCAAAGAAAATGATATTGGGCTTATAACCTACGATGATAAACGGATTATTGTTGGAACAAGAATGGACAAATACATTGAAACGGAATCCTTTATAAATAAAATACCTGTTTATGAAACGGATATGGAGGAATATGTAACATATAATCCCAATAAGCTGTTAATGACTGCACCACCGGAAATTGCCACAAAACATGAACAGATTTTAGCTCAAAAGTACAAAAATCAATTAAGCATCAGCCGTTCAGCAGATTATTTTATTGAAATTATGCCTAAAGGAATTGATAAGGCGGCATCCATAGAGGTTCTTATAAATAAACTTAAAATAAGGAAGGAGAATACCATAGCCTGTGGTGACGGTTATAATGATATTTCCATGGTTAAATATGCCGGCATAGGTGTGGCAATGGAAAATGCCGTAGATGAAGTAAAACAGGTGGCAGATTATGTGACAGATTCAAATAATGAAGATGGAATTGCCAAAGTGGTAGAAAAGTTTGTATTTTAGGTTTATAAATTTAAGTTTATTATAAAACTATAAAATTTTATATTGACGATAAATATTATGTGAGATATAATTGCCGCATAATTAAAGATGACCATTGAAACCGTTGATGCGGAGATAAAAGTAAATCGTGCACTTACAGAGAGCAGGGAGGCTGAGAACCTGCAGAACGCAGCTTACTAAATGGACCGCAGAGGGCATAGAACAAAGCATTTATGTTAGTATTTTGTGACGTGAAGGCATACGTTAGTTGCACAGGGTATGTTAGTACCCGTTGAGAGCGCATTTTTTATTGCGAATCAAGGTGGCACCGCGGAATATGATTTTATGAATATCCGTCCTTGATAGTAGAGTAATCCTACTGTCAGGGACTTTTTTATTGTATAAAATTCCTTAAGCTTATATGGCATAGGTGGTTATCTGTTAATAAATATTTTTTTATAAGGAGATAAGAACATGAGAAAAGGAAGAGTATTAAGTATTTTATTAACAACCGCTATGGCAGCAACAATTTTTACAGGCTGCGGAAGCAATGACAAATCAGCTGATGCCTCACAAAAGGCAGACAAGAAAAAAATCGGTATCGTAACCATGGTGGAAAATGGTGCCTTTACTGATATGAAAGAGGGAATCATAGAAGAGTTAGCAAGCAAGGGATACACAAGTGATACAGCTACAATTGATTATCAATGTGCATCAGGTGATGCTACAACCCTTTCAACTATTGCCAATAACATGACAGACGGAACATATGACATGGTATTTACCATTGCAACACCACCTACCCAGGCATTTGTTAATTTAGAATCAGACACACCGGTTTTCTTCTGTGCAGTTTCAGCACCGGTTGCAGCAGGAGTTTTATCTGATATGGATAGTCCTGATAAAAACGCCACAGGTACATCAAATGCCATTCCGGTATCAGACATTATTGATTTAGCACAAAGTACAACACCGGCTAAAAAATACGGACTTATTTACAGTGGCAATGAAGACAATGCAACAAACACAATTAAGCAGGTTGAGGAATATTTAAAATCAAAGAACATTGAATATGTTGAAAAAACAGCACCTACATCAAGTGATATTGAAACAGCAGCCAATGCTCTTATAAATGAAGGTGTAGATGCCATTTTCGTACCAAATGATTCAATTATTCAGGACGGAGTTACAAAGTTAGCAGAAATTTGCAATGAAAAGAAAATCCCAACATATTGTTCATCAGCTACAACAGTTGCCTCAGGATGTTTTGCAACCCTTGCCATTGACGATAAGGGAATTGGTAAAAAAACAGTAGATATGGCAATGGATTACTTTGACGGAAAGAAAGTTAAAGATATTCCTTCACAGGTAGTTGGAATTGATTATTGCTCAGTAAACACCAATGCCATGAAAGCTCTTGGTATTACAAAAGACCAGATTAAAACAAAGTATGATATTAACGAAATTCAGTAATGGATGAGGAGATTTAGTAATGATAGAATTACAATATTATTTAACCAATCTACCGGATTGCTTTATATATGGATTGCTGGCAATGGGTATATATATTTCACTTAGAATATTGGATATTCCGGATTTAACAACTGAAGGAAGCTTCGGCTTTGGAGCAGTTATATCGGTGCTGGTGTCTTTAAACGGACACCCGGCACTGGCACTTTTGACAGGAATAGTTGCCGGTGCATTGGCAGGATTTATTACGGGATGTTTACAGACAAAGCTTAGTGTTCATCCGGTATTAGCAGGAATAATAACCATGAGTGCATTATATTCCATTAACCTTGTATGCTATTCATTAACAGACAAGGGAGCCACAACTAACTTAAGTTACGGCAAAATAACAATATTTGATAAAATAAAGGAATTGCTCGGAATAACAGGTCAGTTTAACACAAGTATGTTAAAAGCTGTGGTAAGTTTTATTATTGTTGTGTTGGTTATAGCTGTGATTATCTGGTTCTTTAAAACCCATATGGGACTTTGCATAAGAGCCACAGGAGATAATCCTGATATGGTAAGAGCATCATCAATAAATGTTGACAGAACCAAAATCATAGGTCTTATGATTGCCAATGCATTAATTGGTTTATCAGGAGCCATGGCATCACAAAGCGTTGGATATTCAGACATAAATATTGCTAACGGTACTCTTATTTATGGATTAGCAGCAGTAATTATTGGTGAGGCAATATTTGGAAAAAGAGGCGCTGCCATAGGAGTTATTTCAACAGTTACAGGTTCTGTTATATACAAGCTTATAGTGGCATTTGTTATAAGACAGAATTTATTTGGTGATAAAAGCGCAAATCTTATGAAGCTTACATGTGCACTTATTGTTGCCATTACTCTTGCAATTCCTGCAATAAAGGAAAAAATTGCGGAAAAGAGAAGCAGAAAGGCGGAGATGTAATGTTAGAAGTAAAGAATATTTCAAAGGTTTTTGCCAAAGGAACAGTTAATGAACACGTTGCCATAAAAAATATGTCCCTTTCATTGGAGGATGGGGAATTTGTTACAGTTGTAGGCTCAAACGGAGCAGGAAAAAGTACACTTTTTAATGCAATTTGCGGTAGCTTTCTTGTGGATTCAGGACATATATTTTTGGATAATGAAGAAATTACATATAAAAGTGAGCATGCCAGGGCAAAAATGATAGGTCATGTTTTTCAGGACCCCATGAGAGGAACGGCACCTAACATGACTATTGAAGAAAATCTCGCATTAGCCTATACAAGGTCGCAAAAACATTCATCACCTTTTTCAAGAGCATTAACAAAGAAAAAGGCTGAGTTTTTCAGGGAAAATCTGGCAAGATACAATATGGGCATAGAAGACAGAATGAAAACTAAAATCGGGCTTTTGTCAGGTGGTCAGAGACAGGTGGTTACTCTTTTAATGTGTACCCTTTCAATTCCAAGACTTTTGCTTTTAGATGAGCATACCGCAGCCCTTGACCCGGCAACGGCTAAAAGGGTAATGGAAATAACAAAGCGGATTGTGTCAGAAAATAATATTACCACTATGATGATTACCCATAATCTAAATCAGTCATTAAATACAGGCTCAAGAACCATAATGCTTGACTCAGGGGAAATTATACTTGATTTATCCGGTAAAGAGAGAGAAAATATGACCATAGATGATATGATAAAAATGTATTCTGCAAAGAAACAGAAGAAATTTGATAATGACAGAATATTGTTGTCTAGGGAATAAAGGATAAAAGAGAGGGACATATGGATTTTAAGGAGCTTTATGAAAAGTATAACTGGGGACAGGTAACAAAAGAAGAACAGGAATTTGTGGAAAGTGAGTTAAAAAGACGTAAAGAAGCAAAGGAAAACATCCATGAAGGCTATGAATCAGAGAATAAAAATTCTATTGAAGATGATGTTGTTACAATAAATGACAGTCGGGAGGAGCCGGAAAGTAAGAAGTCAAATAATGAGAATATAGATGAAACCACAGGGGAACATAAGAAAATTAATGTTCCCTTTGTGGTTTTGTCTTGTATAATGGCAGCTATGATTGTTACGACAATAGCAGTATATGTTATAAAAATTGA
This sequence comes from Eubacterium sp. AF15-50, assembly GCF_934835595.1. NCBI lineage: Bacteria > Bacillati > Bacillota > Clostridia > Eubacteriales > Eubacteriaceae > Eubacterium > Eubacterium sp. AF15-50. The sequence continues at coordinate 4,522 of NZ_CAKVZL010000029.1, read as the reverse complement.
CCCTATGGTTAAATATGTAAAAAAGGAAAAGGCTCAGGAAAACTATCCTTACAGCAAATGGAATATTGACAGCAAGACCCTGTATTCAGAAAAAACAGATGCCCAGTTAGGATATGAGACTCTTTTTCAGTTTCACAATAAAGGACAGTACATTCCTTATTTTGAAAATTTAGGAGAAATTGATAATAAAAAGGGCCAGTATTATTATCGTATAACGAAAAATATTCAGCCTTATGTGGGGATTACCTTAGAAAAAGCTCTTACAGTTGAAAAACCGGAATTTCGGAGTTATTTAGATGATGGAGAGATTATGTCCATAAACGAGGATGATGAAGAAGATGCTGAAGATTACGGCAATCTTAAGGCAACCTTGAAGAAAATGAAAAAGAATAAGATTTATAATATTTTTATCTCTCTTAATAAGCTGATAGGGGATACGCAGCTTAAAAAACTTCTTGAAGAAAATTATTATCAGGATAATACATGTATAAAATGGGTGGGGGTTTATCCTTATGAAATTAATGACAAGTACCCACCAATAGGTATATATTTAGGAATTGATCAGTCAAGTATGGGAAGCATAAAGGAAATGACTTTGGGATATACAAATATGTATTCTGTTGACGGATTAACTCTTAAAGGTAACGGATATTTTTACAATGGAAAGAATTTCTTCATATATAGAAGTGCAAATGGCTATGTTTATGATGAAGGTCCTGAATTAGATGTGAAAACCGTAAAGGACAGCTTTTCCGAAAGGTTAGATTTTATGATAAAGCATCCTGAAGTGTTGAATTTTTTGGGACATCCGGAATATGAGGAATTTTATAAAAAAATTAAAAATATGGTGGATAAAGGTGAAACTAAATACTATGCATTAGCCCTTACAGGGGAAAAGGAGGATTTAGAAGATATGTGTAGTGGTTTAAGTGGATATGTAACAAGCATATCTGATGCAGATGAAGACGAAGATCTAATGTACAGCCTTATAAACAGCAACATAGACCCTACCCACAGCATATATAGCGGTACGGAATATGAGTAATTTACTCAAAACGGTAGCATGCACGCTTACATATTACCTCATAGGATGAACATATTTTGTCGGCAAGGCTTACAATGTAACTTTCCTTATATCTTGGAAGTTTAATATTAAGGGGAAACATGTGCTTTGCTATAATGTCCATTTCAATGTCAGTGAGTTCAAAATCCTTAGAGGCATTTTTCAGGGCTACAGCTGCGTGGTGGAAACCGTGCCATTTGTGTGCAGCATCCTTGTCATGCCAGTCATACAAAAAGTAATCATGTAAAAGAGAACCTCTTAAAAGACTGTTGTAATCACAGCGGATATGGAATTTTCTTGCAATGCAGTAACTTATGTAAGAAACTGCAATACAGTGCTCTAGGGTGCTGGTGTTGCCATGTTGTATATATTTATCCATTCGTTTTAATTTTTCATTTTTTATTATGGGAGTGATTTTCAAGGTGAAATCCTCCCTTAAATTATCTGTACTAATAATATTTGAATTTTGCATTATACTAGTAACATCCTTTCAAAACATCTAAATGTTATTATACCCCTAAAAGTGTTAAATGTATATTAAAAATCTTTAACAAAAATTAACTTGTATATAATTTCATATATTGTTATTATAAGTGTGGTTTGATAGAAATATGGTAGTAGGTAAGTAAAAGGAGAAAATTAGAATGAGAAAGACAAAGATAGTATGTACTCTTGGTCCGTCAACAGACGTTGATGGTGTACTTGAAAAGTTAATTAATGTAGGAATGAATGTGGCAAGATGTAACTTTTCCCATGGTTCTCACGAAGAACATAAGAAAAGAATGGATAAGGTAAAGGAAATCAGAAAGAAATGTGATATGCCTGTTGCCATTTTGTTAGATACAAAGGGACCGGAAATAAGAACAGGAATATTTGAAAATGATTCCATTTTTGTTCATACAGGTCAGAAATTTACCCTTGTGGGAGACAGACAGGTTAAGGGAGATGAAAACCATGTCAATATTACATTTCCTGATTTATATAAAGACGTAAATATAGGCTCAATTATTCTTATTGATGATGGTCTTGTAAAGTTAGAGGTTAAGGAAATTAGTGGAACGGATATTGTCTGTGAAGTAAAAAATGATGGTAAAATTTCTAACAGAAAAGGGGTTAATGTTCCTGATATTCATATTAACATGGAGTACATGAGTAAACAGGATAAAAGTGACATTATATTTGGAATACAGCAGGATGTTGATTATATTGCCGCATCCTTTGTAAGAACAGCTGAAGATGTAAAAGCCGTAAGAAAAATTCTTGATGAAAACGGTGGGGAAAACATCAACATTATAGCAAAAATAGAAAATAGTGAAGGTATTTTAAATGTAGACTCCATTATAGATGAGGCAGATGCCATTATGGTAGCCAGAGGAGACATGGGAGTTGAACTTCCGGAGGAAGAAGTTCCTATTATTCAGAAAATGATTATTAAAAAGGTATATGAGGCAGGAAAACAGGTTATTACTGCAACTCAGATGCTGGATTCCATGATGAATAATCCTCGTCCTACAAGAGCAGAAACCACAGATGTGGCAAATGCAATTTACGATGGAACCAGTGCCATTATGCTTTCAGGAGAGACAGCAGCAGGGAAATATCCGGTGGAAGCCGTTGAAACCATGGCGAAAATCGCTGAACGTACTGAAATGGACATAAACTATAAACAGCGTTTCTTTAATATGAAAAGAAGTGAAGGAAGTGATATTACCCAGGCAGTGTGTCACGCTACATGTACTACAGCTTATGACCTTGGGGCAAAGTCAATTCTTACGGTAACTAAATCAGGAAGGTCTGCAAGAATGTTATCAAGATTTAGACCGGACTGTATGATTACCGCAGGAAGCACAAGTGAAAAAGTATGCCGCCAGCTTAATATGTCCTGGGGAGTTACACCAGTGCTTATTAAGGAAAAAGGTGATGTGCTGGAATTGTTTGACTATGCTGTGGAAGTGGCAAAGGAAAAGCATTTAGTGGAAAAGGATGACATTGTGGTTATTACATCAGGAGTGCCTCTTGGAAAGTCAGGAACCACTAATATGATAAAGGTTCACACTGTGGAATAATTTTATATTTCAGTTGAATTTGTCTAAAAAAAATGATAAAGTAAATATATAAATTAATAAGAACTTATGGTTATTTTAGCCATAAGTTTTTATTTCGATTTTTTACAATAAAATGGAAGGAGAACCAGATGGATAGTTGTGACAGTTGTGGGCGAAGTTTGCATAATGAATATACTATAGACGAAACTGATGCACATCATCTGTTTCGTCCTTAAAGTGCATAAATTCATATACAAGCTTCTTACATATACAGTCCGCTATATTTTTATGTAGCGGATTCTTTACTTTCTGTTTATGTGAAAGGAGGTATATGATGGAAGAAAATAAAGAATTTGAAGAAAAAAAGCCACAGGATACAGAAGAGTCAGGCACAGAGAATAATATAGAAACACAGGAATATGAAATTCCTGAAAAAGCTGATTATGAAGCTGAAATTATAGATATAATACGAGGCAACGAACCGGCTTATGTTAAGAAAGAGAAGTTAAACGATTATCATGAAAATGATATAGCATCGGTTTTAGAAGACTTAGATGTAAATGAGCGTAGAAGATTATATGCCCTTTTAGGTCTTGACAGGGTATCTGAAATTTTTGCTTATTTAGATGATCCGGAAGAGTTCATTGAAGAATTAGATAATGAAACAGCGGCAGATATTCTTGAGGCTATGGAGCCGGATGATGCCGTTGATATCTTAGATGAATTAGAGGAAGAAAAAAGTGAGGAGCTTCTCCAGTTAATGGATAAAGAGGCACAAAAGGATATTGATCTTATTCAGTCCTATGACGAAGATGAAATCGGTAGTAAGATGACTACCAATTATGTTAGCTTATCCTTAGACCTTACCATAAAGCAGGCAATGAAACGTTTAGTAGAACAGGCTGCTGACAATGACAACATTTCTACGTTATATGTTAAAAAAGAAGATGGAACCTTTTATGGAGCCATTGATTTAAAAGACTTAATTGTTGCAAGGGAATATGTAGAACTAGAATCATTAGTTATCACTTCATATCCTTTTGTGTATGACCATGAAACAGTAGATGACTGTATTGAAGAATTAAAGGATTACTCAGAGGATTCCATTCCGGTATTGGATAAAGACAATCACATTTTAGGTGTTATTACTTCTCAGGATTTGGTAGAAGTGGTAGATGAAGAAATGGGTGAGGACTATGCTAAGTTAGCAGGTCTTGCTGCAGAGGAGGAATTAGAAGAACCATTATCCCAGAGCCTTAAAAAAAGAGTTCCATGGCTTATTATATTGCTTATGCTTGGCATGATTGTATCTACAGTTATAAGTATGTTTGAAAAGGTTATAGTGGGACTTCCGATTATTGTTACATTCCAGTCAGTTATTCTTGGTATGTCCGGTAATGTTGGAACCCAGTCC
>NZ_CAKVZL010000028.1:0-22755 GCF_934835595.1 Eubacterium sp. AF15-50 | reverse complement strand
CCGTACCACCAAGCATGTTGCTCCACTGGTCATCTCCACCGAACTGTAAATTGCAGCCGTAATCCTGATACAATCTGTAAAAGTCATAACTCTGCATAATCATATAGTTAAATTCAAGGAAAGTAAGTCCTTTTTCCATTCTCTGCTTATAACATTCTGCAGTAAGCATTCTGTTTACGCTAAAATGTGCTCCAACATCTCTTAAAACATCAATGTAATTTAAGTCCAATAACCAGTCAGCGTTATTAACCATTAATGCTTTTCCGTCAGAAAAGTCTATAAATCTGCTCATCTGCTTTTTAAAGCATTCAATATTATGATCGATAGTCTCCTTAGTCATCATTTTACGCATATCTGTTTTTCCTGAAGGATCACCAATCATGGCTGTTCCGCCACCTAACAATGCTATAGGTTTGTTTCCTGCCATCTGAAGTCTCTTCATAAGGCAAAGAGCCATAAAATGTCCAACATGCAAACTATCTGCTGTAGGGTCAAAACCTATATAGAAAACAGCCTCTCCTTTATTAATTAAATCTTTAATTAATTCCTCGTCTGTCACCTGCGCAATAAGACCACGAGCCTTTAATTCTTCGTAAGTATTCATAATCGAACAAATTCCTTTCCTCTTTTTATTATTGCTCATAAACTCAATGTATAATTTTAGCATATGGAAATAATTATTTCAAGGAAATAACTCCCGTTAATCCCTATATTAACTAATAATTTCCTGATATTTGCGAGTTTTAGCACTGATTTTTTGTACTAAAGGCTATTATAAAGTAATAAATGCGTAGAAATCAATGTATTGGTGGGAGAAAAACTGCTTTAAAAGACATTACATTATGTTCTTTTGTAGTAGCGAACCCATTTATATGGACCTGTTCCTTTATAATACTTTTTTCTACTATTAATATAATAAAAAAACTTTACTTTAAAAAAATACGCTTTTCCATTTTTAAACTTTTTCACTGAGTGTTTAAATTCATAACTCTTTACTTTTTTCTTCCATGTGGACAATTTGATTATCCTTGAATTTGCAAATTTCAAATTAGGTGAATACATTACCTCAATACCATCTATTTTATTCCAATCCTTATTGTTAAAATATAATCTTACCTTCCCTTTAGCATTTTTAACATTGATTAATCGTACTTTTATTTTTCGCCATTTTAATGTAAGTTCTGTGTTTTCCCTGATAACAGTCACCTTATTTTTTCCCTTGTACCATCCACAAAAAACATATCCGTCATTTTTAAGAAAAGGATAGGATTTAATCATTTTCTCATAATTTTTAGGTAACACTAATTCTTTTTTATTTTTTTCTATAATCTCATATTTTTTACCATTATTATAAACTACAATTTTTATGTTTCTTTGTTTTATTTTTGCGGTCGTTGCTTCTTTGTCAGGCTTCAGGGGTTGTACAATAGTACATTGTGTTTCTGTTATAAGACCTGTTTCATCCACTGATATGTTTTCAGTTACATTAGATGTTATTTCTTCTGTTAAGTATGAGGTTATCTCCTCTGATAAATCTGACGTTGTTTCACCGGATGTACTTTCATTTTTACTTTCTGTTTCTTCCTGCGATACTGTTTCTGTATAATTAGATGTGGTTTCAATTTCACCACAGCTTTCTTCACTTTCATTTCTAATTGCACCAACGCAATTTCCGTTAATTATTGTCATTACAACCCACATGCTAAAAATAACCAAAGTTATCATACATTTTTTCTTCTTCATTTCCTCTTGTGCCTCACTTTTTATTTGTTATTTCTATTAACCATTACAATGGTTATAACTGTTAAAGCAATAAAAACTATTGCTCCTAATGCTAGTCCTCCAAATATCAATATCTGCTTTATGTAACTTTCTTTTATTATTGTAATTTTTCCACCTTTAGTTATATTTCCCGCCAAATCACTACAGGAAATCTTGGCATTTAAAGGATTTTTACCAATATCACCTTCAAAAACCGAATTTGTGGATGTTGATTCATCATCATTTTTCTTCAAGTCATAAAACTTATCACCTATCAAAATTTTCACGGAATTTTCGTCCATATTATCGTCACGTATTTTTAATTTGATTTTTCCACTGGAAGTACCTTCAAACATCACTATTTCCGGTGGTGTTTTATCAATGATAATCATCTTATTTAAGCTATTGCTTTCGTTAGTTCTTGCAATTAATGTTCCATTTTGTCCTGCAATAGAAGTTGAATTAATCTGTATGTTATAATTTCCTTCATTAAAGTTGTCTTTTTTTATAACATACCTATATTCGTACCTGTATTTTGGATTATCACTCTTGTCTAATTTTTTGAAAGTATACATATTAGAATCAAGAGTTTTAGTGGATATGCTATCTATTATCACGACGCTACTTTTACTTATCTCGTTCTTGTTATATTCATATATAACTATGTCATTTAAATCCTTTATGGGATTGTCGAACAAGTCTTCCTTTTCCGCTACATATAAAGACCCATCTCTATTTACCGTAAATGCCCCTGTTACCTTTCCTTTAGATATAACATAAGGGCGTTTTCCATCTGATTTTAAAGTATTTTTCTTTGGTGAATTTCCTGCATAGTCTGTAACATATATAGACAGCGTATAGTACCCATCATCCTTCAAATCATCAATTGAATATTCAATTCTGTTTCCGTCAACCGTCGATTTTAAATCGATTTTCGATTTTTTTTTTCCATCATCTGATAGTTTAAATAAACTTACTACATGTTTTCCTATTTTTGTTTCATCTGAAAGAATTATATTAAGTGGATATGGAACCTTCTCACCATTTTTCAAGCCTTTTCCGGTGCCGTTTTCAAATCCCTTAATAACTACTTTGGGACTTTTTTTATCAATAATAACAACACATGATTTAACTGTTTCCGACTTGTTTCCTGCCTTATCTGTGGACTGGACTTCTACAATATTTTTCCCTTCACCTAATTTAATATTGCCTCTATGGGTATTGCCACTTCCACTCCATGATACGGTAGCATTTTTTCCATTTATTTTTACAGTTGTTTTACCTGAATCAAAATTCTTTTCCTCAATAGTTACCGGTATTGAAACATCGTGATTAATGTATTTTGTTTTATTATCTGTAAATTTATTGTCAATTTTTATTTTCGGTTTTGTACCATCAATTATTAAAACTTTCCTAAGCGTTAATTTATCGTTTCCGGATTCCACTGTTATAGCTCCCTCATTATCCCCCGCAATATTTAGTTCAAAATATGCAATATGCGGAATGTAATTATCAGCTAATTTTTCTTTATTCTTTGAAATTATCTGTACAGGATATACTACCTTTTCTCCCCACTTAAGAAATATCTCATTTTCTGATATTATTTTCTTCTGACTTCTATACAAGACCTTTATTAAATATTTTTTCTCCGGAACCCTTATTTCCTCTACGCTATTATCAGGTAAAATATATGGCTTTATTTTACTATATACCTCTCCATCTATATTTACCTCCCTGTCTTTCCCACCTAAACCAACATATATCTTATTATCTGATTTTTTTATGTATGAAAACTCCTTATATATATTATAATAAGTTCCTTTATTGTAGATAATGTCTATTGCTAATGTATAACTACCTGACTGCTTCAAATTACATTTATACTTTAAAATAATTGTATTTTTGTTAATTCTATATTTTCTGATATTTGATATTTTTAAATTGTGAATTCGATTTTTTCTATCATAATAATAAAATTCAGCCACATCCACTTCTTCTAAGTTTGTTGCAGTCACTGTAATCCGCACATTTCTGTCTTCCTTATTTCTTGAATCAATTACCATTTTAGGTCTTGCTGCGCTTACCTGTGTAACATCTGAAAATACCAAGAGAAGTATACACACTACACCCAACTGCATAATTGTCTTTATAAATTTTTTAACATCTAAATGCATATTATTCCCTCCCCTTTAAATAAACTCTGATGTATTAATGTAAACAATATTTTTAACAAGTACAAAATTAGAATTAAATTTTGCATTTTTAGCCACTTCCATAGATGCTGATTTTTCCATTACTCTTCCTGTAAGCCCTGTTCTTCCCGACTTTCCTGTCTTATTTTTACCTGTCATTCCTGTTTTTCCAAGGCTTCCTGTGTCATTTAATCCACCTTCTAAAATATCCTGGCCATAATTTTTATGCTGATCGCTGCCACTTCTTTTTCTCATCTCTTCAACCTGTTTCTGTGTCAAAGTTCCATTCAGATCCTGAATAACTTCTTTAATACGAAGTTTGAAGAACAAAATAATACTTGTTATTAAAGAAATGGCTGCTAAAGTAAAAAATACATATGTTAATATTCTTAAAACGTCATTTATGTTCATATTATTTATCCTCCATTGTTTTCTTTGCTATCTGCTGATATATATTTGAGAAGTATGTCTCAGCCTTAACCCTTTTCTCATTAATGCTTTCTTCCGATGAACTATCTACGTTCTTCTTATTAGCATCATTTTTTAAATATCCATACGCATCTATACAATATTCCTCTATCTGATTTCGTACGTCATTATCTGATATAGTAGAATACTGTGTTCTTTGTTCATACACTATATCCCCTACTATAAGATACAGGTTAACTTTTCTCATATATGAATCTTCTTCGTCTATTGCCTTTACCATTTCATTCCAATACTTAACCAGATCTTCTTCTGTGATTGAACTTCCATTATCACTAAGCCCACTTGAAGATTTTTTAAATGCCTTAATTACCTTGCTTATTTCGCATATTCTGTTTTTAAACTGAACATTTTTCTTATCGTAATTATCTGTCACTTTTTTATATCTCAAAGCAGCTTCCTCATTACGACTTTTTATTACATTGTCATCCATTTTGCCTTCACTAAACATGTAATAATCCATATACAGATCCCCTGCTCTGAAATATATGTCATTTCTATACTCTTCGTCTAATTTTTCCACATCTGATTCATTAATAATTTTGTCAAGCTGATTAAACATTTCATTTTCAGTCTGATTATATTTCTCTTTTTCCTGTTCAGTTAATGTTCCATCATTCACCTTCTTTAAGCAATCACCTGACAAACTAAGAATATTTTCTTCAAACACGTCCAAATAGTTAGTAACCAACTCGTTTAATGATTTATTACCCGGTGCAATTCCGTATTTATCAATTGCTTCATATAATTTGTCAAGATTTCCACCATTTGATGACTCTGCACCATATACACGTATAGTGTCAGAAATGGTCTGATTCAATGTAGTTCTATATCCTATAAGTGTTCCTGTTCCTGCCAGCGCCATTATTAATGTAAATGCAGATGTCAAAATAAACTTATTAAGCTTTGACTTTTGTTTTTTCCTATATGGTTCTCCTAATTCATCTAAATGATTAAGTGCATATAACACTTCCATACATGACTGAAATCTTTCATCCGGGTTTAACTGAGTACACTTTTGAATAATATATTCTAATCCAACAGATAACTGTGGATTTACATCCCTGATTGGCAATATTTCATAAGGTGGCTCACAGGGATTTTTTCCCGTTACAAGATGATAAAGTGTTACTCCCAGTCCGTATACATCTGTTCTGGCATCTGTCTGTCCCATTCCTCCAAACTGTTCCGGTGCAGCATATCCCTTGGTTCCAAGACTTACAGTATCCGATGAATTCTGTTCCTTATATTCTCTTGCAATACCAAAATCGTATAATTTAATATTTCCATCAGGTTTAAGCATAACATTAGCCGGCTTCATATCACGATAAATAATAGGTGGCTTCCTTGTATGCAGATAATCTAAAACTTCTGCTAATTGGATTCCCCATTCAATAACAGCTGCCTCCGGCTGTGCACCTTTCTTTTTTAATATCTTGTCAAGAGGTTCACCTTCTATGTAATCCATAACAATATAAATTGTCTGTCCGTTTTCTATAATATCCACTATTCTCGGAAGATTTGGATGGTCTAACCTTTTCATGCGATTAGCCTCCGACAAAAGACTTTGAACTACTATCTGATTTTCACTGTTTGTTCCTTTTCTCTTAATTTCCTTTACTGCCCACTGTTTATTTAACCGGTTATCCATTGCCAGATATACAACGGACATACCTCCTCTTCCTACTTCCTTTAATATTTCATACTTTCCCTCAATTACCTCTCCTATTCTCGACATATTGCTCCTCCTAAATTACCTTTAACAACATTGCAGTAATGTTATCTTTTTCTTTTCTTCCTTTGTTCAATTCTACAAGGTCTACAAGACTCTTTTTCATAATTGCTTCATTTGTCATAAGATTAGAAGCTAACAGTCCATATATTTCACTATCTGTTATTTTGTGTCTGAATCCATCACTGCATAATAAATATTCATCCCCTACAGATACCTTTCCCTCTGTAAATTCAGGTACAACAACACTTGATGCCCCAATACACTGTAGTAAAACATTTTGTCTTGGGTCTTTTTTCCCTTCTTCCTGAGTAATAAGTCCCAATTTTATATCCCTTTGAACAACAGTCTGATCCTCCGTCAGCTGTTCTATAGTGTCACTTAGTTTATAAACTCTGCTATCTCCCACCTGAACGATCAGGAGATTATTTTCCACCACCAGAAGTGCCGTCAGCGTAGTTCCTAATTGCAAATGATTATTTTCACCATATTCATTAATAATTTCATTTTGTTCTTTTATAATGTTTTCCCAGTCTGTTTTTACTTTTTCATTTTCATAACCGGATTCAATAATTTTAGGCAAGGAATTTTCAAACCATTCTGACATGGTTCTTATTATTGTTGCACTTGCCAATTCACCCTTTTTCAGTCCTCCCATGCCATCACACACCACTAAAAAAGCCACCTGTCCTGATGGTGTATCAGCAATTTTCAAACATAAACTATCCTGATTTTGTTTTTTGAAAATTCCCACATCAGAATGTACTGCCGCCATAAATTTCATTTTTAATTCATTACTGCCTTCTGTTAATAATGACGTTTCATTAAATATGGAATCTTCTTTTTCATACAATAAAGTTGTTTCACAATCTTCCACATTTAAAACTTCCGTCTCACACATCTCGTTTTCTATTAGTAATGTGGTGTTTCGTTCTACGTTTTCATATTGTAAGTTGTTTTTCATTGTTTTCTCCTTTTTGTTTACATATTTTATGTGCATTAATATATTGTATGTAATAATATTATAAATATATTTACTTGTCAATAAGTAATCTGTAATTAATATGATACAGTCAAAAAAAGAGCCTATTACCCATTCCAGTAATAGACTCTTTTTTTATTTAGCTATTAATTTATTTACCTTTTACAATTATATTACCCCAGTCGAAATCAACTTTTGTATATCCCGGAGTTACAACATTTAAAATCTTTTCGTAAAGATAATTATATCCTGAATATGTAATCATTTTCTTTTGCTGATATAAAACATTTGCCACGGAATATATTGACATTGTCTTAATATCACCATAAACATACTTACCGTTATTTAACTTAGCATATGCTCTAACAGATATTTTACTGCTAAGCATTCCCGTACCGGAATTTCCATAAAGCATTGTCATGGTGTAACTTGTTGTGTTTACATCATCTGAAAGCTTAAACGGATTCTTACCTTCATCTGTAGCTTTAGCTACTGTTACATACTGGTTCTGACTTCCAACGACCATATCACTCTCTGATATTCTGTCTGTTAAACCATATATAAGTCCTACCTCTGATGCTTCCTTGTCATCATCCTTAATAGAATAAATTGTTCTAAATCCCTCAAGAGTTGAACTAATCTGGTATCCGTTAATTGACAACTTCATATTTGTTGAAACAGGAGCTTCTGTAGTTGGCTGCTGAGTTGGTGCCTCTGTTGTTTCTTCAACACCCTGACCTTCTCCATCTTCAATAATAATATTATCAAAGTATGAGCTGTAATTTCCTGCATTTCCGCCATATGCTAATGCAACACCTACAATGCTCTTTCCTACAAGACTATCACTGCCAAATGTAAATGAACAATCACTCCAGCTTCCTACATTTCCTTTGGTTGAAGATGAGCCCATTGAAACTCCATTTGAAGCAAATCCTCTTGCACTTACGTAACTTCCGTCATCTAACAATAAATCAACATATGTATTTCTGCCTCCGTTATTTACTGCATACATAGAATATGAAAGCTTCATTCCCTTTTTAATTTTAATGGCAGTTTCAGAAATCTGATAAATATATGATGAATTATTTCCATTTCCGTTACCACTAAATGCTGCTAAATAATCACCTGTCTTTGCTGTATTATTCTTTACTATAGATGCATTACCACTGGCATTGCTTGATGAAAGAACCTTATTGTTCTTAAAACATGGGTCAACCGGATAATTGCCATTATACTTGGAATCAACACATGTTACATATTTACTTTCAAAACTGTTTCTATAATAAATCGGTCCGTTAGAATGTGCCACAGGGACCTTGCTTACGGTACTTCTCTGACCTTTCATCATCTTAATAGCTTCATTTACCACTCTCAGCTGGAAGTCAGATGAAAGCCAGTATCCGTCACAGCTTGCAGTTACAAAGTACTGATTTGTTGGAATATCAAAATAATCACTTGCATTCTTTGCAATGGCAGTTCCTTCATCATATTCATCAAACATAGCCACATAGAATGCATCAAGACCTCTTTGCTTTAACTTATATGCCTGATTCCAGAATGTCTGACCTGCATTTCTTGCAATCATGTTAGGCTTTCCATTTTGCCATAATGTCCATGAAAATCCTGAGAACACAACAGGATAATAATCCATATTATTATTTTTACAATATGTAATATCCGGATCTAAGTAGTTAGCGTAAATTGAATCAACACTTCCTTCATCTGCTCCTAATGCACCAACATACCATGGTGAAATCATATCTGCCTGATTATAAATATCTATATACTGGCTCTGACTTCTCCATTCTCTTGGAACACCAATTATTACATAACAACCTCTGCTATGGAAGAATCTAATGATTTCTTCGTAGTCAGCACGTCTGCTAGGTCTTGTATTTTCAGCATTGCTGAATCCAAATCCCCATACACATACAACAGGCTTTCCGTCTACTGTAGCATATGCGTTAGAGTTTAACATTTCAAGAGACTGCTCAATATTGTACACCCAGTCAAACTTCATATCCTTAACATATGAACTAATTGAAGTTGTATCGCTTGAATCAGTAATCTGGCTGCCACCACTTATGTCATACATAACATACATAAGTCTGTTGTTAGCTTCAGCAGCATTCTGAATTTTCTTAAGCTGTGTTGCTTCCTGGGTAGCTGTAATTGTTCTACCTGTAAGACCACCAACGAAACGCTGTATTGCAGCTCCGTCTATTCCATACTGATTCATCCATTTAAAGTGAGTATCAATAACATCCTTTGTATTTGAATCAAATAACTTTGTTGACTTTCCGTTTCCTAAATTAGAAAAACCTGTTTGTGCCAATGAGCTTTCGGCATATTCAGTTACATCCGGGAAATAATCTATTGAAATCTTTCCCGGTCTTGGCCAGTTAGTTCCATCAGCATCTGCATCACCATATGCATAATGCTGCCATGAATTATACTGTCCACCGGTTCCAAACCATCCCTGATATCCTGCAAAGGATTTTCCTTTGAACTCTGAATTTGCAGTTCCCCCGGTTCTCTTTCCAAGAGGTTCTGCGTCAGGGTTTACTGACTGCTTAGTTAATTTAATGCTAGAGATGGTTGTACCTGAATTTCCTCTTCCCCAAATTCTAAAGTTGCATCCTCCGTTTTGTGCTTTTTTGAATGATGCATCATCTATACATATCGTTGTTGTAACCCATGTAAGTGAATTTGACTTATTTATGGTAGCCTGCTTATAATTACTGCCTGTTGCATTATACTGAACCTGGAAAAAGTCATTTCCTTCATCATAGTATGTAACCTCCACAAACAAATCATTATCACTTTGTGTTATTGCATTATTTTCAACCTTAAAATATGCATATTTATTGTTTGGTATAAGTCTTCCTGATTTACCTTCCTTTGAAACTTTATAGGTATAAGCTTCAGCACTTGTGTTTGAATCATCAACAAATGCCAAATTCTGACCTACATAATTTCCCGATGTAAAATCTCCTGATGCTGACACATCAGTTGCTTTAACTTCTGTAGTTACTAATGTCTGTGCCATTCCCGGCATAGTAAATAACATAGCTAAAGACAAAATAATCGAAAAAATTCTTCTCATATCTTTTTCCTCCATAATTTTTTAATAAGTTAAACGTTAAACCTCTTTATTTATTAATATTAACATTTATATATTTAATAGACAAGCATGTTTTAGGAAAAAGTCACAATTATTTTGTCATTTATACGTTTTTTACAGCACAATGCATATAACTCCCCTACTTTGGTCATTAGTAATCTTCTCAATTGTTCCCTGCATTCTTGACTGGGTTTCCTCTGTTAAATTATTTATTTTCGTCATTATTCCTTCATCTACAATCTGACCTATGGATTTTCCAAAAATATTTGTTTCCCAGATATTATCTTCGCTTTCTTTGTTATTAATAAAGTCAATTAAATCCTTTGCCTGCTCCTCACTCCCTATAATAGGAGATATTTCCGTTAAAATATTTGCTTTAACAAAATGTATCGAAGGCGCAGTTGCCTTGATTTTTACCCCATATTTATTGCCACTTCTGATAAGCTCCGGATTTTCAAGAACAATTTCTTCCTTATCCGGTGTGACAATGCCGTATCCGGTATTTCTCACTTTGCTTATTGCCTCATTGACCTTAATGTAATTGCTTCTCTGGGAAGCCATCTCCCTTACCATTTTTATAAGTTGGAGCTGATTCTCAATTTTGGTTCCTGTCATGTTTGTCAGCATATCGTAATAATATTTTTCATCTATATCATAATTAAATACCAGTTTTCCATTAGAAAGTTCAACTGAAGCCATTTGTGCCCCTTTAATATACTCTCCGTCAGGCTGAAGCTTTAACTTCTTAATATCCTTTATTTTAATAATTTTTGAAAGTACATCTTTAGAGAAATTCACAATATACTTCATAAGTTCATTTTCAAAATCCATAATTTCCAGCCATTTCGGTACATTGTAAACAATCTCCGTTATAGGAAATTCAAACAAAATATTTTCCAGTATGTTATTTACATCCATTTCATTCAATCTAAGGCAGTTTATGGCCAATGTGGACACGTTATATTTTGCTGCAATTTCTGCCGTTAAAGCCTGACATTCATTAGATGTAGGGTCTAAGGAATTTACCAAAATTATAAAAGGCTTATTTATACTCATTAATTCCTTTACCGTTTTATCCAAAGCCCTGTTATACGCCTCCGGCTCTATGTCGGTAAAGCTTCCGTCACACGTTATGACAACACCTATTGTTGAATGTTCTGAAATAACTTTTTCTGTCCCAATTTCAGCCGCCTTGGAAAAAGGAATATCGTAATCAAACCATGGTGTCTTTACCATCCGCTCTTTGTCATCTTCCATATGTCCCGTGGCTCCATCTACCATAAATCCCACACAATCAATAAGCCTTACCTTTACATCGGCTTTCCCACCGATTTTAATGGCAACAGCATTGTTAGGAATAAATTTAGGCTCTGTAGTCATAATTGTTTTTCCTGAAGACGACTGGGGAAGTTCATCCATTGTTCTTTTTACCTCATTATCATCTTCAATATTTGGAACAATTGCCACATCCATAAAATTCTTAATAAAAGTTGACTTTCCTGTTCTCACCGGCCCTACAACACCTATGTAAATCTCTCCATTTGTTCGTTTTTCTATGTCTTTATATACGTTAAAATCCATAAAAAATCCTCCTTGCATATATTAATACTAAAATATACGCAAAGAGGATTGTTTTTATTACATAAGAGGTGCTAAAAGTCTTAAAACTTTTCCACACGCCTTATATAATACCGGCCTGTTTCTGCACTCTATAAGAGATACCTTTTTAGAGTCCTTTAACATTTGCTGGTAATCTTCTTCAATATCTAAAATTGTCTTGTTTTTATAAATAAAACATCCGTTTTCAAAATGTAGAAACAAACTTCTGTAATCAAGATTTATAGTTCCTACTGTAGCCTTTTCATCATCACTGATAAACATTTTGGCGTGGGTAAATCCCGGAGTATACTCATATATTTCAACTCCCGCTTCAATTAACTCACTGTAATAGGTTCTTGCTAAGCAAAATGCATATGCCTTATCAGGTATTCCCGGCATTACAATTTTCACATCAACCCCACGCTTTGCAGCAAATTTAAGGGATGACATCATAACATTATCAATTACAAGGTATGGAGTTACAATATGTAAATATCTGTTTGCAGTATTTATTATGTGCAAATACACTGACTCTCCAACATGTTCCTTCCCAAATGGATCATCTCCATAGCCAATAACATAACCGTTATTTGGGAATTTATAAGGAATATCAATGTCTAAATATCTGTCAAAATTTCCTATGGTCTTTTCAGTTACATTCCACATTTGCAAAAACATAAGGGTAAAGCTTTTAGCAGCATCCCCTCTGAGCATAACTGCCGTATCCTTCCAGTAACCGAATCGTTCCACTATATTCATATATTCATCAGCTAAATTTATGCCCCCTGTAAATGCCACCTTGCCGTCAATAACCAAAACCTTACGGTGATCCCTATTATTTTGCTGGGTGGTAAAAAACGGTCTTGCCGGAGCAAAGGTTTTAGACTTAATGCCTTTTCTTCTTAACTTCTTAAAATATCCTACAGGAAGCTTTGTAAGGGAACATAACCCATCATACATTACACGGACTTCAACCCCCTGCTGTACTTTCTTTTCAAGGACTCTTAAAATGGAATTCCAAACTCTTCCTTCCTCAATAATAAAGTACTCCATAAATATAAAATTCTGTGCTTCCTCTAACTGCTCAATTAATGCCTTATACTTGGCTTCACCACAGTTAAAATATGTAACTTCCGTATTTCTATATACCGGGCATCCTGTGTTGTCGTATACATATTTAGCAATCATGGACACCTGTTTATCCTGAATCTGCAAATCATTGTATATATTCTGGTCAGGAATTAAATATCTGTCTGACCTTACGTCAATATGTTCAAGTTTTTTCTTAAGCAAAATTGACCCCGGCTGTAGCATAAAATAAAGATACATCAATATCCCAAATGCCGGAACAATCATAATGAATATAACCCAGATAAGCTTCATGGTAGGGTCTGATTTATCATTTACAATATATATAACTACAAGAATCTGTAAAATTGTAATGCAATAGGACATTCCTTTACTTAAAGAAGCATTGTATGCCAAAGCCATAAACACTCCTACCTGCAATGCCACCATAAGACCGAATATGAAAATACGGCTAAAGAGAAATGCCGCAAGTCCTTTTTTTCCTTTGTGCTCAGGTTTATTTATTTTCCTATGTTCCATAAAACCTCCATAGTTATAATTGTTATAAATTCAGGTTAAATAAATATGATTTAAGTATCATAAGACTTATTCATCCCACTGCAAATCCCTATATTCGTTTGTCTGCTCTCTTTCCATTAATTCCCACATTCCGTCAATAGCAGTTTTTCCCTCAAACAAAACCTGATTAACCGCCTCAATAATAGGAACGCTGACATTATATTTTCTTGCAAGCTCTAATGCCGCCTTAGCTGATACAGCACCCTCTACTACCATTTTTACTTCTTTTACAGCCTCATCAAGGGTATAGCCTTTACCAATAAGCACACCGGCTCTTCTGTTTCTTGAATGTTTACTGTTACATGTAACAATTAAATCCCCGATTCCTGAAAGTCCGTAAAAAGTCTTGGCATTACCCCCCATTTCAACGCCTAATTGGGTGATTTCCTTTATTCCACGGGTAATAAGGGCAGCTTCCGTATTATCTCCAAAACCCAAACCATCAATAATTCCCGCAGCTAAAGCTATAACGTTTTTAAGGGAACCGCCTAATTCTATGCTTTTTCTGTCAGGGCTTATATAGGTTCTAAAAACCTTATTGGCAAACAGATTCTGAACTTTCAAGGCAACTTTGAATTTTTTAGCCCCAACAACCACTACTGTAGGTATGTTTCTTGCCACTTCCTCTGCGTGACTTGGCCCTGATAAAACCACAGCCTCTACTCCCGGAATTTCCTGTTCAATAATTTCCGTCATTGTGTCAAAGGTTTCATTTTCTATACCCTTTGCCACATCAACAACTATCTGACCTTCATCTACATAGGGTTTTAACAGTTTTGAAGTGCTTCTTACATAGGAGGATGCCACTGCCATAACAATCATTTCCTTGTCCTTTGCAGCCTCTTCCATGCTGTTTGTAATATGAATTGCTTCGGGAATCTTAATTCCCGGAAGGCATATTTTATTTTCCCTGTCATTTGTAAGCTCGTCTACTTCTTTTTGAAGAAATGACCACAAAGTAACATCATTTCCATTTTCATATAAAACCTTTGCTAAAGCGATAGCCCATCCGCCACCGCCAAGTACTGCAACTTTAGCCATTGCTTTCCTCCTTTTTATGACCGATTTTTCTCTCAGTTCCATTTAAAAGACGCTTAATATTTTCTTTATGTCTTATAAAAGAAAGAGCAGTCATAATGAAAACTAAAATATAAGCTTCTATTTTATCATTGCTATGGAGGTTATGTACCATTCCCAACTGTCCCCATACAATCATTTCAATAAAAAATCCCGTCATCATGCAAAGAGAACTAAATGATACATATTTTGTGAGATAAAGGGCTATAAAGAATGTCAAAAAGCCCATTATAACAAACTTCCAGTCAAAAAATGATATTGCAAAAATCACTCCTGATGATGCCGCTATTCCCTTTCCCCCTTTAAAATTCATATAAAAAGGAAAATTGTGTCCCAGAACTACTCCAAGTCCCGTATATAAAGCAATAACCATCATACTGTCACTACATACTTTTCCAAACATAAATGATGTAAGGATAATGGCAAAAACAGCCTTTAGGGCATCCCCAAAATATGTTATAAATCCATATTTTTTACCTAAAGTTCTCATGGTATTGGTAGTTCCTGAATTACCACTGCCATAATCCCTTATATCTATATTATGCATTTTCCCAATGATAAATCCCGTCTGAAACAAACCGAAAACATATCCTATTATAATACAAAGTGCCTTTTGTAAAACCATTACTTTTCCTTCCTTTCCCTGATAATAAATCTAAGAGGAGTTCCCTTAAATCCAAATGCTTCACGAATCTTATTTTCAATATATCTTGTGTAAGAAAAGTGCATTAATTCTTTGTCATTTACAAAAATAACAAATGTAGGTGGTTTTACCGCAACCTGAGTAATATAAAACAGTTTTAATCTCTTACCCTTATCTGATGGTGGTTGCTGCATAGCAACTGCCTCTGCCATAATTTCATTAAGTATTCCTGTTTCAACTCTCATTGAATGATTTTCAATTACAAAATCAATCATGTCAAAAAGTTTGTATAATCTCTGTCCTGTTAAAGCTGAAATAAACATAATTTCCGCATATGGCATAAAAGATAAAATTTGTCTTACTTTATTACTATATTCATAAACCGTTTTGTCATTCTTTTCTATGGCGTCCCATTTATTTACTGCAATAATGACACCTTTACCGTTTTCATGGGCAATACCTGCTATTTTAGCATCCTGCTCCGTTACTCCTTCAATGGCATCAATTACAATAACCACCACATCGGCACGTTCCACTGCAGTAACGGTTCTTATAATACTGTATTTTTCAATTTCTTCCTTTACCTTTGATTTTCTTCTAAGTCCTGCCGTATCTATAAATACATATTCCCTTCCGTTCCATTTAACGTCTGTATCAATGGCATCTCTTGTAGTTCCTGCAATATTAGAAACAATTACCCTGCTTTCTCCTGTAAGTTTGTTGATAATAGAGGACTTTCCTACATTTGGTTTTCCCACTATGGCAATTCGAGGTCTGTCATCATCCTCTGCCTCTAGCTTAAGAGATGCAAAATGCTCAGTAACCTTATCTAACATATCACCAAGTCCGCTTCTCTGGGCTGCTGAAATTGCTATAGGCTCCCCGATTCCCAAGTTATAAAACTCAAAAACATCTGCCATCATTTTATTGTAATTATCCACTTTATTTACTACAAGAATAACCGGTTTTCTGCTTCTTCTAAGCATATCTGCCACTTTTGCATCAGCATCAATAAGTCCCTGTTTTACATCTGTCATAAAAATTATAACATCTGCAGTATCTATGGCAATCTGCGCCTGTTCTCTCATTTGTGACAATATAATATCACTGCTGTCCGGCTCAATTCCTCCTGTATCAATTAATGTAAACTGGTGGTTAAGCCAGTCAATATCTGCATATATTCTATCTCTTGTTACTCCCGGAGTATCCTTTACTATTGAAATCATCTGACCTGCTAATGCATTAAATAATGTAGATTTTCCTACATTTGGTCTTCCAACTATAGCTACTATAGGTTTATTCATATATACACCTCTCTGTTTATCATTTATCTATACTTAAAAATGCAGCAAGATTTCCTCTTCTGCCTTGTGTTGCCCTGTGGGAAAACATCATTTCCATGTTGTGACATGTACAAATATCCGGCATATGTATGTTTTCTTCGTATACACCACATTCCTTAAATATTATATAATTACATTCCCACAAATCCAACTGATATTTACCATTACCTTTATTAATTAAAATATCTTTTTTCCTACCCTTAAAAGCAGCTTCAAATTCAGTTGCCACATCTTCACTTACTTCGTAGCAGTCTCTGCATATTGAAGGTCCGATGCAGGCTATTACATCCTTAGGATTGGTTCCGTAAGTTTCTTTCATTAAATCCAAAGTAACCTTTCCTATTTTTCCTACAGTTCCTCTCCATCCTGAATGACTAAGTCCTATGGCTTTATTTTTAGTATCTACCATATACAAAGGAACACAGTCTGCAAAATATGTTGCCAATACAATTCCCTTTCCATTGGTTATCATTCCATCTACATCATCATAATCCCGTTCCCTGTAAATACCTTTGCCACAATCTTTTTTTGACACTATTTTTACATTTGTTGTGTGAGTTTGCTTACTTGCCACGATATTTTCAGGATTAAATCCAATGGCATTTGCAATAATTTCATGGTTCTTTACAACATTTTCCGGCAAATCATTTCTTCCAAAGCCTAAATTCATGGTAGAAAGAACTCCCTCGCTTACCCCTCCAAGTCTGGTTGAAAATCCGTTTTTAAGCCACTTAATATCAGCAAGAGCCCTGTAAGATATATAAGGAACATTATCTTTAAAGTTAATCCTTGTACTATTTCTGTTTTCTTTATTTAAAATAACTATATTTTTCATTTATACCTCATCTATTAAAATGAATTAAAACTGTTAAAAATATACTCAATATTATCACCCTGAATACTTATTACATCAAAACTGCACTGGGTGTCTGAATATACCGGATTACAGGTAATAAACCACATTGCCGAATTATATATTTTATTCATTTTTGTCTTATTTACTGCCTCTTTTGCATATCCGTATTCAGTATTTTTTCTGTATTTTACCTCAATAAACCGCAATATATCCTCTTTTATGGCTATAATATCAATCTCACCCTTAGGGCATCTGAAATTTTTAACAATAACCGTAAAGCCATTATTTTTAAGATATTCTACTGCCTTTTCCTCATACAGACTGCCAATATTACGTTTGTTCATGTATCCCCTTTATGTTATATAAAATTATGTATAAATGACCTTCTGTGAATTGGACATGGACCATATTTCTTCAGGGCTTCTATATGCTTTGCAGAGCCATATCCCTTATTAGATGCGAAATCATATTCCGGATATATTTTGTCATATTCCACCATCATTGCATCCCTTGTAACCTTTGCAATAATACTTGCAGCCCCTATGGAAATGCTTTTGGCATCTCCTTTTATAATAGGAACCTGTTTAATATTAACCAAAGGGATATTTACTGCATCATTTAACAAAATATCAGGCTGCACATTTAAAGTTGCAATGGCTTTTCTCATAGCCTCATATGTTGCCTGCAAAATGTTTACTTTATCTATATACTGAGGGCTTACCAAAGCCGTTTTGGCACTTACTGCCTTTTCCATTATTATCTGAAATAATTCCTCTCTTTTGGATGCCGTAAGCTTTTTGGAATCATTAATATACAAAATATCACAATCCTTTGGCAATATAACCGCTCCGGCAACTACCGGACCCGCAAGAGGACCTCTTCCCACCTCATCAATTCCACAAATATAATTATAATCACTATACTTATTTTCAAAAAATTTCAGATTTTCGGTTCTGGCAACTTCCTTATTATAAGCCTCTATTTCTTTTTCTGCCTTAAGTACCAGCTTTTTAACACCGCTTCTTTCATCAGTATTATAATGCTTTATAAATTCACTTAGGGCTGTTACATCTGTGTTTTTAAGTATCTCTTTTATCTCGTTAATACTTTGCATTTTATTCCTCTAATTCAAGCAGTCAATAGTTATTCTGCCTAACTTTCCACTTCTAAAATCATCCATAATCATAGATGATGTTTTATCAAGATCAGGTTTGTTACCTTTTAACTTGCATCCTCTGACTTCCGCTACCTGATACATTACCTGTAAAGGGTCTTCATCTCCCACTATACCATATCTGTTAAGAAATGCCTCCGGATATGTTTTTGAGACTTCCTTGATAAGCTGATAAGCCAGTTCTGCCATATCAAGATTATTATCATTCATTGAACCGATAAAAGCAAGGTGCAATCCAATTTTCTGGTCATCAAACTTAGGCCACAACACTCCCGGTGTGTCTAACAGTTCTAAGTTCTTACCAAGCCTAATCCACTGCTTTCCCTTGGTTACTCCCGGCTTGTTTCCTGTTTTGGCACAATTTTTACCTGCATATGCATTAATAAATGTAGATTTTCCCACATTAGGTATTCCAACTACCATAGCCCTTACAGGTCTGTTTTTTATACCTTTTCTTTTATCCCGTTCTATTTTTTCTTTACATACAGTTAAAACCGCATTGTTTATATCTTTAATTCCCTGTTTATTTTTTGAATTAATTTTTAAGGCAATAATTCCCTTATCCTTGAAATACTGTATCCATTTATTGTTCTGTGCTTCATCAGCTAAATCTGATTTGTTAAGCAAAACAAGTCTTGCCTTATTTTTTCCCAAATTATCTATGTCAGGATTTCTACTGCTAATGGGAATTCTTGCATCTAATAATTCTATAACTAAATCTATAAGTTTTATATCTTCTTTCATCTGGCGCATAGCCTTAGTCATATGCCCCGGATACCACTGATAATCCATTACAATCTCCCTGTTTTAAATGACGAAAAAAGGAACGAGTAAAACCCGCTCCTTTTGAAAGTAGTCATTATTATTTAACTAATTCTTTAACCTTAGCAGCTTTACCAACTCTGCTTCTGATGTAGTTAAGTTTAGCTCTTCTAACTTTACCTCTTCTAACAACTTCGATGTTAGCGATTGATGGTGAGTAAAGTGGCCATGTTCTTTCAACACCGATACCATTTGAGTTCTTTCTTACAGTAAATGTTGCTCTGTTGCTTCCACCCTGTTTCTTAATAACAAGACCTTCAAAAACCTGAATTCTTTCACGGTTTCCTTCCACGATCTTAGCGTGAACCTTAATAGTATCACCTACGTTAAAATCTGTAACTTCCTTAATCTGAGCTGCTTCAATTTCTTTGATTAATTCCTGCATAATATCCTCCTCATTTATTCCGATGTTCTTAATACCAGACCGGTAACAGAGGACCATCTTTTATTACTTTTATACAGCATTTGTTATCTTAACATAACTTGTCTTTTTTTGCAAGTATTATTTTTCCATGGTTCTTATGAATTTGAGGTCTTCCTTATCCAGTTTAGCCTTTTCCATTAAGTCCGGCCTTCTTTCCATTGTTCTTAGAATGGATTGATTTCTTCTCCACCTGTCAACCTTTCCATGGTCTCCTGACAAAAGAATAGGCGGAACATCCTTTTCCATAAACCTTGCCGGCCTTGTATACTGAGGATACTCCAACAGATTATCATTAAAAGATTCAAATTCCGCTGAAACTTCATTGTTAAGCACTCCGGGAACTAATCTTGATATGGCATCAATCATAACCATAGACGGAAGCTCCCCTCCCGTAAGTACATAATCTCCAATGGACACGTTATCTGTAACTATCATCTCCAGCACCCGCTCATCAATTCCTTCATAATGACCGCATAGAAAAACAATATCCTTTTCCTTTGCGAATTCTTCAGCCATACCCTGGTTAAAAACCTTTCCCTGAGGTGTCATGTAAAGAACTCTTGGAGCGTAGCCAATTTTTTCCACCACAGACTCGTAGCTTCTATATACAGGCCCCGGCTGCATAACCATTCCGGCACCGCCACCATATGGATAATCGTCTACCTGACCATATTTATTTCCTGCAAAATCTCTTATGTTAATTGCATTTACGCTAATAAGATTATTCTGAATTGCCCTTCCGGTAATACTTGTATTTACCCCCTGTTCAATCATTTCAGGAAACAATGTCAAAACGTGAAAATTCATTAATCTAATAATCCTTTCATTATATGAACTTTTATAACCTTGTTTTCAATATTTTTTTCCAACACACACTCATCTATGGCCGGAAGCAACACTTCTTTTCCTTCATGGGTTTTGACAACATATACGTCGTTTGCCCCTGTTTGCATTACATCCACTAACTCTCCGAAATCTTCCCCTTCATCAGTAATGATTTTACATCCTACCATATCTGCTATAAAATATTCCCCTTCTTCAAGAGGTACTGCATTTTCCCTTGTTACAAGTAAATCCATTCCTTTATAGGGAATAACCTGGTCTACGTTGTCAAATTGTTTAAAACGCAAAATAACCATGTTTTTAAAATATTTTACCCCTGTAACCTGTAATTCCATATATCCTTTTTTTGTATCTAAAACTACATCCTTTAAGTAGTCAAATCTTCTTACGTCATCTGTTGTAGGATAAACTTTTACTTCACCATGAACACCATGGGTAGATGTTATAACTCCAACTCTTAAATATTTTTCCATCTTTTCCTCGCCTTGATATAATGCATGTATTTTTTTAAAATCACCTATAGAAATAACAAGGCTGGAAATAATCTCCAGCCTTGTTGCACTTGCATTAAAGTAATACTTTATTCTGCTATTTCTACTTTAACTTTCTTGTCATATTTAGAAGATGCAGCCTTTACTACTGAACGAATAGCCTTTGCAATTCTTCCCTGCTTTCCAATTACCTTGCCCATATCATCTGAAGCAACATGTAACTGTATAACAATTTCCCTTTCATTTTCTGTCTGGGTTACTACAACTTCATCAGGAGAGTCAACAAGTGCTTTTGCAATTGTTTCTACCAATTCTTTCATGAATCTGCCCTCCGATTAATTATTTTTCAATTCCGGCCTGCTTTAAAAGCTTTCCAACTGTTTCTGTTGGCTGTGCTCCGTTAGCTAACCATTTCTTTGCAGCTTCTTCATTTACAGTAACTAAGCTTGGTTCCTGATTTGGATCATATGTTCCGATTTCTTCAACGAATCTTCCATCTCTAGGTGATCTTGAATCAGCAACAACTATTCTGTAAACAGGATTTCTCTTCTTTCCCATTCTCTTTAATCTAATTTTTACTGCCATTTTTTTACCTCCATAAATTTTATCTGATAATTAGTCAATTATATCTAAAAGCCAAAAGGCATTTTAAATCCACCTCGTTTTTTCCTGCCCCCCATCATTCCAGGCATATTCTTCATCATTTTTCTTGCCTGTTCAAACTGCTTAACCAGTTTGTTTACTTCACTAATGTCTACACCTGCTCCATTGGCAATACGTCTTTTTCTTGACGGATTAATCAGGTCAGGATTTCCTCTTTCTTCTTTAGTCATTGAAAAAATAATAGCTTCTATTTTTTCCAACTGTTTCTCATCAGGAAGCATGTCATCCTTAATCTGACCGCCTACCCCGGGAATCATATTAATAAGTGATGACAAACCACCCATGTTCTTAATCTGTCCCATATATTCAAGATAATCATCAAATGTAAACTGTGCCTTTCTAAGCCTTTGTTCCATTTCTTTTGCCTTATCCTGATCTATAGCCTGTTCAGCCTTTTCAATAAGTGATAACACATCACCCATACCAAGGATTCTTGAAGCCATTCTGTCGGGATGAAACTGTTCTAAATCTGAAAGTTTCTCTCCCATACCTATATAAAGAATCGGCTTTCCGGTAACTGCCTTAATTGATAATGCCGCACCACCTCTTGTATCACCGTCTAACTTAGTAACGATAATACCGTCAATACCGATTTTTTCATTAAACTCCTTAGCTACATTTACAGCATCCTGTCCTGTCATGGCATCTACAACTAATACAGTCTGTGTAATATCAATATTGTCTCTTATTTCCACAAGTTCATTCATCATGTCCTCATCAACATGTAAACGTCCTGCCGTATCTAAAATAACTACATTATTGCCATTCTTTTTGGCATGTTCAATACTTGCCTTTGCAATATTAAGAGGCTTTTGTTTGTCTCCCATGGCAAATACAGGAACCTGCTGTTTCTCACCGTTAATTTTTAACTGGTCAATAGCTGCAGGACGGTAAAC